>JAISEO010000064.1 GCA_031264075.1 Coriobacteriales bacterium
CGGCGGCCCGCGGGGCCGGCGCTGCTTCCCCCCCGCCCCCACTCCCAGAACAGGGGTGTCTCCCCGGTACACCGGGAGTCACCCCCGCCCCGTCCCCGCTGTCCCACACGGTAAACCCGGTGGGACACCAGCCCCGTCCCCGCTGTCCCATGCCCCGTCCCCACTGTCAACTCAAATAAGCTCCTGAGCCCTCGCGCGTGTCTCGGCATCCAGGGCTTGCAGCTGTTCGAGAGACTCCACCTTCTCACGTTCGTGCTGTTCGAGGCACTCCCCTACGATGCGCTCGATATCGAGAAAGCCGGTGCGCTTATCGAGGAAGGCCGCAACGGCCACCTCGTTGGCGGCGTTGAGGACGCAGGGCATCGTGCCGCCGGCCCTGCCGGCCTCAACAGCCAGGCGCAGACACCCAAAGGTCTCCGTGTCCGGCGCTGAGAAGCTCAGTTCGCCCAGTTCGCGGAGATCCAGAGTCTGTGCCGCGTCAAAGACCGCGGGCCATCGCTCGGGATAGCTGAGCGCGTACTGGACGGGGATGCGCATGTCGGTTACTCCCATATGTGCCTTGAAGCTTCCATCCACATACTCTACGAGGGAGTGCACGCAGCTTTGCGGGTGCTCTACCACCTGTATGTTCTGGTACGGCTGCGCAAAAAGATGGTGCGCCTCGATGACTTCGAGCCCCTTGTTCATCAGGGTGGCGGAGTCGATGGAGATCTTGGGCCCCATCCGCCAGGTGGGGTGGGCCAGGGCCTCCGCGGGGCTTACCCAGGCCAGTTCGCCACGCGTGCGTCCCCGAAACGGGCCTCCGCTGGCGGTTATCCAGAGCCTGGCCACCTCGTGGTCCTCCTCACCCCGCAGGCATTGGAAGATGGCGCTGTGCTCGGAGTCCACCGGCAGGAGCCTGCCGGGCCCTGCGAGCGGCATGAGCAGCTCACCGCCTACCACCAGCGACTCCTTGTTGGCAAGTGCGAGTACCTTGCCTGCTGCAAGCGCCGCGTAGCTGGAGGCCAGGCCGGCGGCACCCACCAGCGCGTTAAGCACCAGATCTGCACGGGGATGTGCGGCGAGTGCGGCGAGTGCGGCCGGGCCCTCAACGCTTGAGAGCACCGTGTCCGAGACTCCCAGGGTCTCTGCCTGCGTGGCAAGCAGGACCGTATCGGCATACGCGGAAAGCCCTACGACCTCGATGCGATCTGCGTACCGCGTGCAGACCTCCACGGCCTGTCGCCCGACGGAGCCGGTGGAGCCGAGTATGACGACCCTAAGGCGCTGTGTACTACTGGTCATTTCCTGTGTCCTATTCCACACCATCGTTAGCGCTTGTGCACTCTTGGCGAAATTGGCTGCTTGCGTAGCCAAAGGACTGGATTGCCGCGTCGCGCTGCGCGCTCCTCGCAATGACAGTGGGGTGTGCTCTGCGGCTGCTTTTGGTAGGTCAAAGCTTCTCCCTTTATCCTATTGCACCGGCAAAGCGGAGCAGGATGGACGCCGCCGCTCCTACCAGGAGCAGCGAGTCGCATCTATCGAGGAAGCCGCCGTGTCCTGCCAGCAGCCTGCTGGAATCCTTATGACCGGTAGACCGCTTGATGCGCGACTCGACCAGGTCGCCGAGGATGCCGATCCAACCGCACAGGATGCCACCGACAATGGCCCACAGCCAGCCGATATGCACGCCGGGAATCAGCGGCACCAGACACCAGAGCAACACAGAGGCAACCATGCCGGCCAAAAAGCCCTCCCAACTCTTATGGGGCGAGATACGAGGTGCCATCTTGTGTCTGCCAATCCTGCTCCCCACAAAAAATGCCGCCGCGTCGTTGGCAAAGGTACTGAAAATAACCAGCAGCACCAGCACGCCTCCCCAGACCTCGGGCAGGAAGAAATCCGGTTGGTCATGGGGAATCTGCCGTATCAGGATGAGGCTCGTGAGCATGAGCCCGGTGTACAGCGCGCCAAAAAGCGTTACGGCCACATCGGTGATGCGGGCGGAGGTGTAAAAGACGTACCAGATGAGGAGCACGAGCACAAAGGCCGTGGTGAGCGAGAGGAGGCCGGAGAAACCCCAGAAGTAATAGCTGAGCGGATACAGCGCCGCCGACACCGTGCCGATGAGCTCGTTGGGCAGCTTGGCATCGGAGCGCAGCATGGCATAGAACTCCCACGCGCAGATGCCCGCGAGCGCGGCCAGAAACAGCGCCGTCATGAGCGGGCCCGCCAGGACAAAGGCCAGAGTGACCACAACGATGAGAATGCCGGTTATCACGCGCCTGGTCATTGCCGCTGCCTGCACTCAGTCATCGTCGCTGCCCAAGGCGGCTGTGGTCAGTGGGCCTTCTGTATTGCCACTGCCGCTCACGCTGCCAAAGCGCCTGTCCCGGCCCTGATACGCCAGAACCGCCCTGCAGAGCTCAAAGCGGTCAAAGTCGGGCCAGAGCACCGGGGTGATATACAGCTCGCTGTAGGCAATCTGATAGAGCAGAAAGTTGGAGAGACGGTACTCGCCGCTCGTACGGATAAGCAGATCGGGGTCAGGCATGCCGGTAGTTTGGAGATGGAGCGCAAAGCCCTGCTCGTCCAGCGCCTCCAGCTCCTCCGGGCCCAGATCTCCCCTGAGTGCGGCACGGGCAATCTCGCGAGCAGCCTCTACTATCTCGCTCCGCGACCCGTAATTAACCGCTATGATGAGCGTCATGCCGGTGTTTTCGCGGGTCTTCTCCACAGCATCCTCAAAGGTCTCCCGGGTACGGCGAGGCAGCTCGGAAGTCTCCCCTATCAGGCGGATCCTCACACCCTCCTCGTGCATACCGTCGAGCTCCGCGGCCATGGTCCGGGCAAAAAGCTCCATGAGGGCCTTGACCTCGGCGCGCGGACGACTCCAGTTCTCGGTGGAAAAAGAATAGATGGTGAGAAAATCAACCCCCAGGTCCGAGGACGTGCGGATAAGCTGCCGCACCCCCCGTATGCCCGCCTTGGGTCCCGCGGCCCGCTGCTTTCCGTGCTCAGCGGCCCAACGCCCGTTGCCATCCATGATGACGGCGATGTGCGCGGGTATACGCCCAGGGTCGAGCAGCGAGGGATCCAGACCCGCGGGCGGCCCCTCAAAGACCTCGGCAAGTGGTTTTCTGGGGCGCGCCACCTTGGAATCAGACCTCCATGACTTCGGCTTCTTTGAGTTTGAGCGCCTCGTTGACCTTTTCGACGTGTGCATCGGTGAGCTTCTGGATCTTCTCCTTGGCTCGATGCTCGTCATCCTCAGAAAGCGACTCATCCGCTATCAGCTTCTCCAACCGGGTATTGGCATCGCGGCGGACGGAGCGGATGGAAACCTTGGCATCCTCAGCTATCTGCCGACACTGCTTTACCAACTCGCGCCTGCGCTCTTCGGTGGGAGGAGGAAACGGAAGCCGGATGATATGACCGTCGTTGGAGGGAGTGATGCCGAGGTCAGAGCCCAGAATGGCCTTTTCAATGGCCTTGAGGACGCTCTTGTCCCAGGGCTCAATAACGAGCAGATGCGCGTCAGGCGACTTGATGCCAGCCAGTTGGGTTATGGGAGTGGGCGTGCCATAGTAGTCTACGTTGATACGCTCGAGCGTTGCCGCGGAGGCCCTGCCCGTACGCACCGAGGAGAACTCGTGGCCAAGATTCTCCAGGGTCCTGTCCATCTGGGTCTCGTGAGAAGCGATAATATCGTCGGCTGTTGACATGATTGCACCTTTCCGTTTTCCTGCATCCTGCGTTCGTTGTGCCCCATACCCTCCAAGTGAGGGATGGCGTTTTGTGCTGGGCAATTCAGCGTGCCAGCGTATGCGTGCGCCACCCTGCCACGGTGCCGCTCTGCCGCAGTGTTGGCAAAACCGGCTGGCCCTATGCGTGCACCACGGTGCCGACCGGCTCGCCTTTGAGAGCGCGGTTCATGGTACCGGGCGGGTCGAGAGAAAAGACGATGAGCGGCAGCTTGTTGTCCATGCACAGCGATATGGCCGTGGAATCCATGACATGCAACTCGCGCGTGAGCACGTCCAGATAGCTGATGGAAGTAAAGCGCTGGGCCTCGGGGTTCTTGACCGGGTCGGAGTCGTAGATGCCGTCCACCTTGGTAGCCTTCATGAATACATCCGCGTCTATCTCGCAGGCACGCAAGGCCGCCGTGGTGTCGGTGGTAAAGTAGGGGTTTCCGGTGCCGCCGGCAAAGATGACAACGCGCCGCTTTTCCAGATGACGGATGGCACGCCTGCGGATATAGGTCTCGGCTATCTCGTGCATGGAAATAGCGCTCTGTACGCGGGTGAACACCCCCGCCCGCTCCAGCGCCTCCTGCAGGGCCAGAGCATTCATGACCGTGGCCAGCATGCCGATATAGTCGGCCTGCGAGCGGTCCATGCCCTCCGTGGAAGCAGCCATACCCCGGAAGATATTACCGCCTCCCACCGTAATGGCCAGCTCAACCTCCCCCGTCTCCATGATCTCCCCGATCTGCGCGGCGAGACCGCTGATGACCCGAGGATCGATGCCAAAGCCCTGACCCCCGGCCAGATGCTCTCCTGAGAGCTTGAGTAAGACGCGCTTATAGCTATAGTCAGACACGATGTTCCTCGCTAGTTCTCTCAGTAAGGGCAGGAGGGAGACAAATTTGCTCTGCTCACTATAGCAAAACGGGCGTGTGCTGTTCTGGCACGCCGGTGACCGTTTCCCAAAGGGTACTTCTGGATGGAGGGAGGGGAAGGGGCAAGTGGGACAGCGGGGACGGGGCTGGTGTCCCACCTTCACCAATCACAGAAGAAGAGTGCCTACAGGGTAAAACCGGTGGGACGCCAGCCCCGTCCCCGCTGTCCCACTTGCTGCGCCACTTCAGTCGAGCTGCTGACGCTGCACGAGCTCGGCAAACAGGCCGTCGCGCTCGATGAGCTCGTCGTAGCTGCCGTCTTCTGCGATGCTGCCGCCCTCCAGCACGACGATGCGGTCGGCTTCACGTATGGTGGAGAGCCGGTGGGCCACGATGATGCGGGTACACCTCAGCGCCGCGAGCGAGTCGGAGACGTGCTTCTGCGTGATGTTGTCAAGCGCACTCGTGGCCTCGTCAAACATGAGGATGCTCGGTTTTGACGCAATGGCCCGCGCTATCATGACGCGCTGTTTCTGCCCGCCCGACAGCCCGCCGGAACCCTCGCTTATCATCGTGTGCATGCCCATGGGCATGGCACGGATGTCGTCGGCCACACCCGCCATCTCGGCGGCCTCCCAGGCTTCCTTCAGCGTCAGGTGCGGCGCGGCTATGCTGATGTTGGAGAACACATCGCCCTGGAACAGCTCACCCGCCTGCAAGACGACACCCATAGTGCCCCTGAGCGACTTGAGGTCGAGCTTCAGCATATCCTGACCGTCATAGTAGATGGCACCGGTCTCAGGCGTCTCAAAGCCGAGAAGCAGGCTCAGCAGCGTGGACTTACCGCATCCCGTCCTTCCCACCACGGCAACATACTCGCCCTGGCGGATGTTCAGATTAACGTTGTCCAGTATGAGCGGCCCGTTCTCGTCGTAGCGGAAGGAGAGTTCCTCAACGCGGATGTTGCCCCGGAGACCCTCCACTATCTCCCTACTCTCTCCAAGCTCTGCCGGCTCCGCAAGCAGGTCATGGGCGGTCTCGAGGATGGGCTTGATATTGGCCGCACTCGCCACGATGCTGATGATGGGCATGAGCGCGCCGGCCACGAGCCCGTAGGCGGTCATGAAGGCAAAATAGCGGGCAAGATCCAGGCCGGACGTTGCGGCAACGGCATAGATGAAGAGCATACCTGCGAGGCCAGCCGCCACATTGAGGCCCGGCATGAGCTTGAGCAGGAAGGGCGGATTGTAGTCGCAGCGCGCCTGCTCCTTATAGACCTCCGCCCACTTGGCAAAGGCCCGTTTCTCAGCGCCGGAAAGCCGTATCTTCTGGATGCCGGCATAGAGACTGAACACGAGCGCGCCCATGCGGTTGGCCACCGGCAGCCTCGTGCGCAGGAGCCTCTGTTCCAGGTGCACATTGAGAAGGCCGGCGAGGATCTGCAGGGCTATGGCACCAAGGGCAGGGAGGGCCAATGTAGGCGCTATCGTAACGATCTGTGCCACATACACCACGGAGAGGATGGAGGCAAACGATGTGGTAAAGACGCAGTCCGTAATAAGGAGCGAAACCGTATTCAGGGCCTGCACGCGGTTTGCGAGGTCGCCCGCGCTGAAGCGCCTGAAAAAGGCGGGCGGCATGTTGATGAGCTTGCCAAAGACGGCACTCTCCGTGACGATGGCGAGCTTGGTAACGATGCGTGTTGCCGCAAGACTCCGCGTGATGCCAAAGAAGAACGCCGAGAGTGATGCCCCTATGAGCAGCGAGCAGAGTGCCCCGAGATCCTCAAGATGTCCCGCGGGAATGACCTTGGAGAAGATGAGCTCGTTGATCCAGGGCAGTGCCAGCCCCACCAACGCCGTGACCACGGTTGCCAGAAGCACCAACGCGATGTCGGTCTTCTCTGTCTGTCTGAACAGGAAGCGGGCAATGCCACGTAGCGTTGTTGCGTCGTTGGGCAGCGGCCGGTAGAAGCAGACGGCATCCCCCTCAAGCAGCTCGGCGGTTCTGGCATTGACCTTGACCTTCTGTCTGCGCTCATAATCGTAGAAGCGGTAGCCGCCCAGTGTGGGAATGAGCGCCACAAAGCCTCCCGTGCGCGTTCGTGCCAGCATCGCCCCGCTCGCGTTTTTCCACCATGCGGCTTCCAACTGCACACGGCGCCACATGACGCCGGACGGACGGAACAGGCGCTGAAGCCACCGGTCGAGATCCTCCTCGCTTGCGAGATCGTCCTCCCTGTGCAGGATGTCGGTACCAAAGGCCGTGTCTTCCTCGTAGGTAATGCCGTAGAAGCGGCACATCTCGTCCAGCGCGCTTTTTGCCTGGGCTCGCTGGCTCATCGTATACTCGGCAGCGACCCTATCTCCCATGAGTACCGCCGCAAGGTCGAGGGAGGCCTGAGCGAACTGCTGGTCGTCAAAGGCAGCCCGGTCGCGAATCTGTTTTTCCTGGAACCTATCCACTGCTGCCCCGCCGCTACTCCATCGCAATCAAGTGTGTGTACAGGCCGCCGGCGGCAAAGAGCTCCTCGTGAGTACCGCGCTCTCGTATGAGCCCCTGATCCAGAACGATGATCTCGTCGGCGTCGCGTATCGTGGAGAGGCGGTGCGCCACCACCACGCAGGTGATGCCGCGCTCCCCTATGGAGCGGATGACCTCGTGCTCGGTCTTTGCGTCGAGCGCGCTCGTGGCCTCATCCAGGATGAGCAAGGTGGGATCCTGGGCCAGGGCTGAGGCCAACTCCAGTCTCTGGCGCTGCCCGCCCGAGAAGTTCTTGCCGCCCTCGGCTACCTGGCTGTTGTAGCCGCGCGGCCTCTGCATGATGTCCTCGTGTATCGCCGCGTCACGCGCAGCCAGGATGACCTCGAAGTCTTCGATGGAGCTATCCCACATCTTGATGTTGTCGGACACGCTGTCCTCAAACAGGATGATGTCCTGATCCACCGCGGCAAGGGAGCTGGAGAACACCGCCCGGGGAATCTCTCTGCGCTCCCGGCCGTCGTAGGTGATGGTGCCGCTCCACGGATCATACAGCCCCGAGATGAGCTTGGCCAGCGTGGACTTGCCCGAGCCGGACGCTCCCACAAAGGCGACCTTGGATCCGGGCTCGAGACTCAGGTTGAAGTCCCTGATGAGCGGTTCGGCCAGGGGCGAGTAACCAAAGCTCACCCCCTCCATGACAAGGCCGCCGCAGAGCTTCTCCAGAGGGACGTCATCATTAAGGTCCTCAGAGTGCGCGTCGATGTCCACTTCGTAGCGCATGACGTCCTCAACGCGTTCCATCGATACCCGTGTCTCCTGGATACTCTGCCCCGTGGCAAGGAGACTCTCCACCGGAGCGAGAAAGCTCTGCACAAACGCCTGGAAGGCAAGCAGCATGCCGGCGGTAAACTGCCCGTTCATGATAAACATCACGCCCAAAAGCAGGATGAGGATGTTCAGAAGCCTCTGTACGAGACCGGGCACTGAGCCCAGCGATGCGTTGAGGGTGGCGGCCTTGGTGGCCTGCTCGGTGTATTGCGCATAGAGGCCGGCCCACCGGGCAAAGAAGCCGTTTTCGGCACCCACCGACTTGATGGTATCCATCATGGAGATACCCGTGAGCGTCATGCCGTGGAGCACGCTCATATTACGCACCTGAACCCGGGATATATCCACGCGCTTCCTCGAGATGAGCCAGGCGAGCAGGGCATTGCACGCCGTGGCCACAACGACGATACAGGCAAGCAGAGCGCTGTAATTGAGCATGACCACGAGATAGAGTATCAACAGCGCCGCGTTGATGAATACCGGTGCCGCCTGCGAAACGAAGACGGTGGCTATGGCATCGTTTGAACCCTGCCTGAGCGCGATATCGCCCGCGAGCCTCTGGGAGAAGAACCGCATGGGAAGCCTGAGCACGTGCCACATGAAGTCGGCGTTTGACACGATGGCGAGTTTGCCCGCCGCCTTGAGCAGATAGTAATGGTTCAGGGACGTAGCCACAAAGAGGAACAGCGCAAAGACAGCAAACGCTAGCAGGAAGGGCATGAGCAGGGCCTGGTTGCCCTGGGCCAGGATGGTGTCGGTAAAGACGCGCGTAAACGACGGCTGTATGATGCCGGCAACCGCGATAAGCGCACTCAGGATCCCGAGCAGCACCACGGCGGAGAGCGAGCCGCGGAGCCGCTCCCGCACAAAGCCGAATACGCTGCGCGGCTTGCCAGAAGGCTTAAATGCGGGCCCGGGCGCAAACGTAAGGCATATGCCGGAATAGGCACGCTCGAACTTCTCGGCATCCAGCGTGTAGCGGCCCTGAGCAGGATCGCTGATGCAAGCCAGTTTGCCTCCCCGCTTGAAGCCCTCAAGCACAACGAAGTGGTTGAAGTTCCAGAAGAGGATGCAGGGAAGGGTGGCCTCTTTTCTCAGATCCGCCGCGTCGTATTTGAAGCCCCTGGCCTCAAGGCCGTAATTGCGTGCCGCCTTGAAGATGTTGTGCAGGTTGCTGCCGTCGCGGGAGACACCGCAGTCCTCGCGCAGTTTTTCGAGGGGAATCCACTTGTGGTAGTGCGCAAGCACCATGCCCAGCGCTGCGGCACCGCATTCCGCGGCCTCCATCTGGAGTATCACCGGAACCCTCACCCGTCGGTGCCCGGGCGCGCGTTTCTGCTCGCTGCCCCTCTTTGTTGTATCGCTGTTCTCGGTCATAGCTTCGAGGGGTTATCCTGCTGTCAACCCAGCAGGATCGATATGATTCGTTCTTCATGCGAGACGATGGTGACATCCGCGATGATTATGCCATCTTCGCCGGGGACCTCAAGGTCTCCTGAGATCTCAGAGCCCGGTGCGACCTCAGCCACCGCCTCTATCTCCACTTCCCAGGCAAAGGGGCTTGTGTCCAGCAGATGGGCCGTCCATGCGTCGGGCAGTGAGTCGGCAATAGCTTCCTGTGAGAGCGGAGTGGAGCTGACCCTGGTGACCCTCCCTTCATAGATCGAACCGTCGGACACCGTGATGCGCGCCTCGCAGTTGACGAGCGAAGTCACCGGCATCTCATCAACCGGGATATAGCTTATGACACTGTTTTCTGAGTATAAGCAGCTCTTGACGGAAAGGATCTGGGGATAGCTGCCAAAAACAACCCAGAGCAAGGCTCCCACCACAAACACCACGAGCGCGAGCACCGCTATCCAGGCGCTCGGTCGCACCACCTTGAGATAGCCATTGAGCTGCTCGGGCGCAAACGCCCGCTCAAGGGCCTCCTCACTGAACAGTTGCCGTTTTGTCTCTGATTGCTGCATGTCTGCTCCGCGGCTTACCGGGCTCTATCCTACCGGTTGCTCAATCCGGACTACTTCCCCCATCTCATATTATTCCATTGCTGTATCCCACTGTCGATTTGGGCAGAAGCACTGCCAGCGCTACCGGCAGAAGCACCGGCAGCGTAAGCGGCTTGAGCCATGGCAGAAATGTCGAGCATGGGATCAGGAATGTAAGCGGCAGCGTCGTAGGCAGCGCGAGCGGCAGCGACACCGGCATTGCAAGTGGCAGCGGCGGCGGCTAACGCGGCCTTACGATAGAGTTCTTCATCCACATAGTATCCAAATCCATTGGGAATTCTGCCCGCAGCATGCACCTGTTCCAACTCTTCTTCTGTCAGTTCCTTTGAAAGCTCGTTGATCTCCTCGATAAGAAGCTTGATCTTCTCTACCTTTTCTTCGCTTGTCATGGTTGTTCCTCCTTGTTGTTGTAACCTTGTTGTTAAAACGCACAGAGACCCTGGGTCATTCAGGGCAGTCTACCGGTTGCTCAATCTGGACTACTTCCTCCCACTCAGTTCCTTAAAAGTGGGAATAGCAGGGGAAGGGGGAGGAAGGGGGGCAGAGACTTTGGGAGGAGGAGTGGGAGTGAGAGCGGGAGGTTCATCATCGTGATTCAGGAACGGATTTTCCTTATCATCAGACAGCGGCAAATCACGCAGCGGCGAATCACAACCAAAGGCGAACTCGCAGCGACCGCCCGCCACCTGTTCCAACTCTTCTTCTGTCAATTCCTTTGAAAGCTCGTTGATCTCCTCGATAAGAAGCTTGATCTTCTCTACCTTTTCTTCGCTTGTCATGGTCGTTCCTCCTGTATCAAAACTTTTATTTGCAAATACTACTACATTCTCAGGCATACTGCTCAGCAACGCCGCGTATCCTGTCCTCGTAGCCGCCTTTGAAGAAGGCGCAGGTCGCGGGGTCGCGCCCCAGGTAGTCGTTATCGGCGTTGGCAGCCAGGGCGGCCGCGCGGCAACCACCGCCGCACTGCGTACGGTACTCGCAGGCGGCGCATGCGGGATTGTGCTCCAGCAGGGTGGACACAGGAGTCTGTATGCGCTCCGAATACCGCGAGCCTGACAGCGCCTCTGTCAGCGTTATATCGCACAAACTCGGCATTTCGTCCTGGATGGGCAGGCCAGAAAGCGGCATACAGGGCAACAGCTTGCCGTCCGCGGCTATATACAGGGTGTTGCGCGTGCTGGAGCAGAGGAGATCCTCCTCACTCCCCTGCTTTTTGCAGGGTATGTCATACTCCTTACTGCCTTTGCTGCACCTGAAGAAGCCCCCGAGCATCATCGTGAGGGGCGAGCCTTCCTCAAAGTACCGCGCTATCAGCTCAAGATAGGCGTCGTAGAGTTCTTCCGGGCTCACGTTGAGCGAAGCGTCCTCAGCAAGCCAGTTGCCGGAACTGCTCACGGGATTCACCTTCCAATGAGCTACTCCCAGCTCGGCAAGAAGCAGCAGGGTCTCAGACATCGAGCCGATGCTGCCGCGATGGAACGCCGACTCAACCGCTACGGAGAAGCCTCTGCTGCGCAGCAGATATATCGCGTCCGTCGCCCTCTGTTCCGCGCCTTTCGTGCCACGGAGCCAGCTATGCCAGCCAACGCCGTCGAAGCTCAGAGAGAACTCCGGGCGGATGCCGCGCGCGTCCAGCGCGTCCAACAGCGCCCCGTCTACCAAAAGGCCGTTCGTGTATATCTGAGCGACGCGGATGCCCTGCTCGGTGAGCGCGTCCACGAGTTCGAGAAAGTCGCCACGCACGAGCGGCTCCCCGCCGGTGAGGCTGACGGTGGGCACACCGGCCTCGCCGAGTTGCCGGATGATGCTCTTGCAGGCATCGTGCGACAGCTCCCCAAACTTTGCCTGGGGAGCGGACAGGAAGCAATGGCGACAGCTCATGTTGCAGGCGCCGGTTATCGACCAGTGGGCGCTGTCGATGTAGTAACACGGAAAGCTGTGATACTCCTGAATGGGCAACAGCGGGCGGCTCTCCGCGCAGGCATCCACCAGCTTCTGCTCCGCAAAGGCACGGGTGAGCTTTCTATATCCGCCGGGGATAAGAACGCTGTCCATATCCATGACACCATTACAGAACTGAAGCGCGCGAAAAGCGTCTTCGTGCAGGGAGAACACCTGCCCGCTCTTCAAGTTCTGCACGGCAAAGGGCTTGTCCTCCCATCCGCGAAGTGCCAGCTGTTCGTTCAGACGGTACTGCATACCTGCTTCACTTTTCTTTCTTGAATTGTTGGTTTCACCTGGGAGATTCCCGTGTTAGGGAAGCGATGATTAATGCTTGTACATCAGATTTCGAGTCAGTTTGCCTCAGGTCTGTTTGTGCGCGTGATGCCACTACTTGCGGTAATGGCGTCATGCGTACGGACAGAGATGAGGCAAACTGGCCAAAAGATGGTGTGCAATGAT
>JAISEO010000081.1 GCA_031264075.1 Coriobacteriales bacterium
TAAGGAGATCAGTAGCAAAAGATAAAATCAAAACATTTCAAAAGCCCTAAGCCGCTATAACGGGAGGTTTGAGCCTGAGCCTCCCTATTGTTCTGATTTTATTTTTGTTGGGATAATATGGATCCTTGAGGATATAATCTGTGTCTTTTGCAGGTTCAAGTTTGAAAATCCCCTTTGCGATTTGAGGCCGACTTTCCTTTTGCGTGGCAAGCAGACGCTCGTAGAAGAAGGAGTTTATCTGCCGCTCCAACTGCCGCGATGTCCACCCGCAGTCCGCACTCTCTTTTAAGTAAAACTCGCGATGGCTCTCGTCTTCTACGCGCATGAGCAGACGATAATGCGACCAGCTCAATTCGCTACGCAGTGCGTAGCGATTCGGAAATGTCTGATAGAATTGCCGCATATTACGCAAGTTCGGGACGGTGAAGCCCTTGCCAAACTCTACAGTCAAACGCTCAGACAGATACGCAAGCAGACTCTTTCCGTATTCGGCGCGTTCGCCGATTGCCTCGGCAATTTGTCGTCCGATTTCGTGGTACACGCCAACCATCGTCGTATTGACGGCAACAGCGACCGCCGCCCGCGCTTCGGCAAGCGCGACGCGAATGTCTTCATAGACCTTGGAGTTGAATTGGTCAGACGTCTGCTGGGCTTTTCCAGATTTTACGATTTTGTCTTTGGCCATCGCTTTATATCACCTCATCCTATTCCTATTCTACCCTATTGCATTTCAAATATAGCCTGCCGCTCTCAAGGCTCCCTACGGTTGAACCATAGTGAACCCATGTTGAACCACATTTGGATGCAGTGGCAACTCATGTGGCAAACGTTGGTGCATTCTACCAACAAGCACCAAAGAAGAAGATTTCGAACGGTAAGGGGTCTAGGGCTCATAATCCAACGTGCAGCGAAGACATCCTCAACAAGCGGCCTCCCCAGAGCAAGCGTTATAATGCTCAAGTAAGTCCGCTCAGGCACAACCGAAGCACTTTTGAGGTTTGCAGGCAGCTTTTCAGGCATATACGTAAGCGGCATGACAAAGCATGCACCTCAATGCGGCCTTAGCGGACACCGACGAACACCATAGAGGAGAGGCACAGGGAGAAACAGAGGGAGAAGCACATGGAGAAGCACACGGCACGGGTGTATGGAGCGACGATGCGGGTGGCACCGGACGACAGCGTGCCGGCTAAACTCAGGCGACTTCTGGCGGCGGTTGGCTTGGAGGGCCTTGACCTGCCGGGTAAGTATGTGGCGATAAAGACGCATTTTGGCGAGCAGGGCAATGTCAGCTTCCTCAAGCCCCTCTATACACGGACCGTTGCTACGGAAGTGAAGAGGCTCTCCGGAAAGCCCTTCGTTACCGATTGCAGCACACTCTATGTGGGTATGCGCAATGACCTCATCGACCACCTGGAGTGCGCGCGACTCAACGGCTTCAATCACGATTCCTGCGGCTGCGAGCTGGTCATTGCCGACGGCCTTCGTGGGGACGACGAAGTGATAGTGCCGCTGCCGGACGGCAGCTACGTGCAGGAAGCGCGTATAGGCCGCGCCATCCTCGATGCCGATGTGCTCATCTCGCTCACTCATGCCAAGGGCTGTGCCTCTTCGGCCTTTGGGGGCACCATCAAGAACCTCGGGATGGGCTGTGGTTCGCGGGCCGGCAAGATGGTCATGCATTCAAAGGGTATGCCCAGCGTCATTGCCGAGAAGTGTACCGGCTGCCGCAAGTGCCTCAAGAGCTGCGCCCACGATGCCATCGACGTCATCGAGCACAAGGCACACATCAACGAAAACTGTGTGGGCTGCGGCCATTGCATCAGCTACTGTCCCCAGAAGGCGGTCAATCCTGCCTGGAACCGCAACTGGGAGGACATGCAGATAAAGATGGCCGAGTACGCCACCGCTGTCGTGCGCAAGGTGCAGGCCCTGCATGTGGCCATCGCCATAGACATAACCCCGCAGTGTGACTGTTTCGCCGGTAACGACGCGCCCATGGTGCCCAACGTGGGCATGTTCGCCTCACTCGACCCCGTTGCCCTGGATCAGGCGGTAGGGGATGCCATCAACGCGCAGCCGGTCATCGCAGGCAGCGCCCTTGCCGACAAGTATGCCGCCGCCGCAGCCAACTCCGCATCAGATGCTTCCTCCGTTGACTCCGCGTCAGACGCTTCTTCAGGTGAGGGAGAGATGAACCATCTGCATGCCATCAATCCTGCCTCGGACTGGACACTCGCACTCGACCACGCGGAGAGCCTGGGTATCGGCACCCGCAATTACGAGCTCATCACCGTGGAGTAGGGTGAGTGGCCGCATCCAAGATGCGGTTCTTCCGCCTGGTACCGCCCTGCGAATCAATGCACCTGTAGCACGAGATAGGTGTTCAGGGCGCCTGTTCTGCCATCGGCCTTGAAGCGCGCGACCAGCTCTGCCGTGTCCTGAAGTCTGTCGACCAGGCGGTCTATCTCAGCATCGGTAAAGCTGTGGCAGTACCGATAGGCCCCGGCACGCGCCTGCCATCCCAGCAGGTAGTCGCCCGCGTCAAGCGGCGGTAGCTCCAGCTCGGCGAGGGCACGGAGATGCGTGTCCAGTGCCTGTGCTGCGCCCCCCTTCTCCTGCGCAAACTGCCAGAAGGATGCCATCACACAACCGCCGGGTCGGGCCTGCTCAACCAGGGCCAACAGAACCTTCTCGCGATATTCGGCAGTGGGAACATGATGCAGAAAGCCAAACGCAACGGCAAGATCACAGGGAGGGGCCTGGAAATACCCGTGCACATCGATACCCCGACAGACGAGGTCAAGGACGTCGAGGTTCTGATGATTGAACACGGGGGCAGCAGGGGCACGGTGGTTGAGCACGGGAGGAACCAGAGGATCCAGCTCAGCCATCTCTGCCACGAGTTCAGCGCAGTTATCCACCGTGTAGAAAGTGAGCGCTGTCTCAGGCAAGGCACTACTCAGAAAGGCCTCAAAACGCAGATTGCCACACGCAAGATCAAACACCATGAGGCTTGCGGGCAGCTCCCCGAAGTCAGCAATACTCTCCAGGCAGCGCTGCCACCCTTTCCAGGGAGCCTTGCGCGTCTGCGAGAACGATGCGGCATGCCTGCGGTAGAACGTAGTGTTAAGCGTACAGAGTTTCAGAGCCGTTTGATTATTCATCGGTCATCACCACCAGGATGTATTATAGAATTGTTTGCCATGGAAGCGGTCCTCCTTGACATATTCCTTGCACTGCGCACACAGGGCGTCCTCAATGGCAGGCAGCTTGACCAGATCATCCGCAGGCACAATAAGTTGCAGGCGAATGCCCAGCTGAGCAGCCAGGCCAGCGGCCCCAGCCAGGCCAGCCAGACCGGCATTTCACACCAGAACAGCATGCCCGGCACTCCGAGTACCCCCAAAACCGCACGATACCGCTTCGCCAAAAAGGAGCTGCTCCCCTTTTATCTGCACATCAGGGACACCGACCACGAGCGCTGGAGCAGCTGGAATCTTGACGAGGAACTCGAGGAGAAGCTACTCAATCTACTCCGGGTCAAGCCCCGGAGAACCGCCTCGGGCGTGGCGACCATCACGGTGATAACCAAGCCGTGGAGCTGCTCGGGCATCTGCCTGTACTGCCCCAACGATCTGCGTATGCCCAAAAGCTACCTCAGCGGAGAGCCGGCCTGCCAACGCGCCGAGCGCAATTACTTCGACCCCTATCTCCAGGTCAGCTCACGGCTGAAGGCCCTGAGGGATATGGGCCATATCACCCACAAGGTGGAGCTGATAGTGCTCGGCGGCACGTGGAGCGACTATCCTCTCCCGTATCAACTCTGGTTCATCAAGGAGCTGTTCCGAGCGCTCAACGAGGGCTCTGCGCAGCAGCAGAACAACGACGCACGCCACGCGTTGTACCGGCGATGTGGACTGAGCAACGAGGAGGATGAGCTGGAGCGGCGTGTGGAGCCCCTGCAACAGGCGGTCAACCGGGGCGAGTTGGGCTTCAACGACGCCATAGTTCAGCTGTATGAGCAGGACCCCGCCTGGATATGCGCAAGCAGCATGCAGCAGGCCACCATGCAGGAGCTCGAAGCACAGCAAAAGGCCAACGAGACGGCAGAGCACCGGATGGTGGGCCTGGTGGTGGAGACGAGACCCGATACCATCACAGCTGCCACCCTCACCCTGCTCAGGCGCATGGGCTGCACCAAGATACAGATGGGAGTCCAGAGCCTGGACCCTGCAGTGCTCCGCTTGAACGACCGCAGTATCGGTGTGGAGCAGATACAGTCCGCCTTTGAACTCGCGCGCATCTTTGGCTTTAAGATACTGGGGCACTTCATGGTCAACCTGTACGGCGCCACCGCAGAAAGCGACCGGGAGGACTACCTGCGTTTCGTAACAGAGGCCGCCTATCAGCCCGATGAGCTCAAGCTCTACCCTTGCTCGCTGGTTGAGGGGGCGCGCCTGTGCAGCCAGTATGCCCACGGCAGCTGGAAGCCCTACACCGAGGCCGAGCTTCTGGATGTCCTCACAGCCGACCTGCTCGTCACGCCGTCCTTTGTGAGAATATCGAGGATGATACGGGACATATCGGCCGCAGACATCCTCGTGGGAAACAAGAAGACCAACCTCCGGCAGATGGTGGAGCACAATGCGGAGGCAGCAGAGGTTACTATCCAGGAGATTCGTCATCGCGAGATAGCGACGAGTGTGCCAGCTCTTGAGGATCTGCGCCTCATCAACCGAAGCTATGAGACGACCGTGAGCACGGAGCATTTTCTCGAGTGGGCAACACCCGATAACCGCATTGCCGGCTTCCTGCGCCTGTCGCTCCCGAACGTGGCCTACGTCGAGCAGCATCAGGCCAATCTGCCGATACGGCCCCACGAAGCGATGATACGAGAAGTGCATATCTACGGAAAGGTGGCCCGCCTCCATGCAGCGGGGGAGGACGCACAGCACCTGGGGCTCGGGCGGCAACTCATCGAGGCTGCCTGCACCATCGCACACTCAGAGGGCTACGACGCGGTCAATGTCATCAGCTCTGTCGGCACGCGACTGTACTACCGCAGCCTGGGCTTTGAGGACGGCGGCCTCTATCAAAAACTGCGTCTCTCAACCCAGGCAATGCCCGAATGAAGGATGAACAGGCGGGCCAATGGGCCAAAATCTCTGTAAATGTTCGCAAATGACGCAGAATTGCATACAACGGCCGCGGTATTGTGTTACCATCTGTGTGGGGCGTAACGAATGTAGTGTTTGGAAGCTAGTGTTTGGACAGTGTGCCGCGCGGGGCACTGCGCTTAAAACCGAGAGTTGAGAGGAGCCAGGTTGGCAGCTCCAGCAAAGCACGAACCAGATAGCAGGCCCGTTGTTCTTACTGTAGACGACGACCCGATTATTCTTAACGTTGTCCTTGCGGCGCTTAAAGGTGATTATGTTGTCCGGCCTTTTTCTTCGGGTAAGACAGCCCTGGATTATCTGGAGAAGAACAGGGTTGACATCATCCTGCTCGACCATAATATGCCGGAGATGACCGGTCTGGACGTATTGGACAGACTGCAGGAAGACTCAGAGCTTAAGGATATTCCGGTCATCTTCCTCACCGGATCCGTTAACAGTGATGATGAGGTGCGCGCACTGGAAAACGGCGCGGTTGACTACCTCCTCAAACCCTTTCGCCCGCAGGCCCTCATCACCAGGGTGCGACTGCAACTGGAGCTGTATCGGCATCGTCACCACCTTGAGCAGATGGTGCAGGAAAAAACCAGCGAACTCTCTCGCATCAACAAAAAGCTCGAACAGCGCGACCGCATCACTCTCGATCTTCTGGCCCAGGCCTCCGACCTGCGCGACCACGACACGGGCGCTCACATCAATCGCACCACGGCGTACACGCACATATTGGTGAGCGATTTGATTAAGAATCCCAAACCGGGCTACGAGATCTCGGAGGAGTATGGCCGGGATATTGTTGACTCGGTAAAGCTGCACGACCTCGGAAAGCTCGCCATGCCCGACAGCGTCCTGCTCAAGCCCGGTAAACTCACCGAGGCAGAGTTTGCCATTATTCAGACCCATCCCATTCATGGCTCGGAGATGCTGCGTCGCGCCATTGAGAAGATGGAGGAGGATTCGCTGCTGCAAACAGCCCTCGACATTGCCTTTGGTCATCACGAGAAATGGAATGGCACCGGGTATCCGGGCGGCATTGCGGGAGAGGACATTCCGCTCTGTGCACGCATCACTGCCATTGCCGACGTGTTTGACGCGCTCACCTCAACCCGTCCCTATAAACGGGCGTTCAGCGCCGAGGAGGCCTTTGCCATTATTTACGAAGACTCCGGCACGCATTTTGACCCGTATCTCGTTACGGTGCTCAAACGCCACGAAGCTGAGTTTGAGGCAGTGGCAACGTCCATGCAGGACCCCTCGGTAGAGGTGAGGCAAACGTAAGGAAGTGTTGCGCTGTGTCAGGACACGGGTCGTGAGCAGAAGACCGACGAGTGTGCCCGGGCACCACGCAACAGGATCTCTGGTTATAAGCACGGGGAGACGGAGGCTTGATGACTCATACAGCAACAGGTCAGGTACTGGCGAAGACCAGTATCGCGGGCTTGGATATTCCGGACGCGCTCGCACGCATGGGCAATAATCCCAAGCTCTATATGCGCATTATCCATTCGTTCGTCACCAATATGCCGGGCAATCTCAACGACCTGGCCACAGGCACGATTACCGCGGACACGCTGCCAGACTATGCCATACGCATTCACGGAGCCAAGGGGTCCTGCTATGGTATTGGAGCCAATGCCGTAGGCGACGAGGCCAAGGCGCTGGAGATAGCCGCAAAGGCCAACGACCTGGACCATTGTCTGCGCGACAACGATGCCTTTATCACCCATACGCAGGAGCTTATTGAGCAGTTGCAGGGTCTGGAGGCCCGGGTAGAAGCGGCAGAAGGCGGTGGCAAGGCCCAGGCAGAGGCGCCGGATGCCTCCACATTGGCCGCACTCTTAACCGCAACCCAAAACTTTGATATCGACCAGATGAATACGCTCGTAGAGGAGCTTTTAGCCCTGGACTATGCCCGTGGCGGTGAAGTCATCAAAGGAATCAAGGAGAGCTTCGACGCCTTTGACTACCAGACCATCGAGGACCTGATAACCGCCTATCTGTAAGCGGCAGCCCGGGAAGGCATCCGGCCAGACCAAGTATAGCTAAGCCACGGGTGACAAGGCCACCATTTGCCAAAACAGTTACTCCTGTGAGAAAATGGGCAGACTGAAACAGGCATCCTGCAGGATGGTCAAGACGATTTCCGTGCTGGCAGCCAGAAGACACGGGAAGCACTACGGCACATACCACAGCAAACGCAGCTCGAACGCAGTAGAAAAGGCAGCATAATGGAGTTTCTCAAAGTCTCGTCCAAGTCCTCTCCCTCCTCAGTGGCCGGTGCCATCGCTGGCATGGTCAAGGACGGCGTGCATGTGGAGATCCAGAGCGTTGGTGCCGGAGCGGTCAATCAAGCGGTTAAGGCCATAGCCATTGCCCGGGGCTTTCTTTCGCCGATTGGCATTGAGATCGTCTGTATTCCCGCCTTTGCCGACATCAACATCGACGGCGAGATTCGCACGGCCATACGGTTTGTGGTGGAGCCGCGGTTCGTGCGCGGTGGCACCACTGCTGAGATCGATCAACGTATGCAGCTTGACGCACAGCAGATTCAACCCAGCTTCTCTCAATGAGCGAGAACAAGGCATGCCCTGCACCTCAAAACAGCGCGGCCCCTGCTGACGCTGACCCCAGGAGTGCGGCCCCTGCAAGCGTGATTCCCGCAAGCGTGGCCCCAGCTGTTCCTGCCGCTTCACATGACGGCGAGCGGAAGCAGAGCAGGCTCCAGGGCAGGAGCTACTGCATCATCACCTTTGGCTGCCAGATGAATAAGAGCGATTCCGAGCGGGTCGCCGGCATGTTGGATGCCCTGGGAGCGGAGCCGGCTTGCCAGCAAGGCGATGCCGACCTTATCGTATTCATGACCTGCTGCGTGCGGGAGGCTGCGGACGAGCGCCTCTATGGACAGGTCGCGTCACTCAAGAACGCCGGAAAGCTCGTGGCGGTAGGCGGCTGTATCGGGCAGCGCGATGCCGCGGAACTTGCCCGGAAGATGCCGCATGTGAGCGTGGTATTCGGTACGCACAACATTGCCAGCCTGCCGGCGCTTATCGAGGAGGCACTGGAGAGCAGCGCGCCCGTGGTGGAAGTCGTCAGCAATAAGGCCGCCGCCTTGCGAGAACAGCCTGAGACAGGCCAGTTGCTGCCCACCCGTCGCGAGCACAGCTGGCATGCGTGGCTCCCCATCATCGCCGGCTGTAACAACTTCTGCTCCTACTGCGTCGTGCCTCACGTGCGAGGCCGCGAGCGGAGCCAGACCTTTGAAGTCCTCGTAGCCGAAGCCCGGCGCCTGGTGGCAGACGGCGTGCGCGAGATTACGCTGTTGGGCCAGAACGTTAATTCCTATGGTCGCGACCTCTACGGCCAACCCCGTTTTGCCGAGCTGCTCTACGCCCTGGCCGAGGTGGGCATCGAGCGTCTGCGCTTTGCCACCTCTCACCCCAAGGATCTCTTTCCACTGACCATTCAGGCCTTTGCCGACGTGCCGGCCCTCATGCCGGCGCTTCATCTACCGGCGCAAAGCGGCTCGGATCGCATACTCAAGCTGATGAATCGCAGATACACGGCCGAGCAGTATCTGGATCTGGTGGAGCAGGTGCGCGCCGCCTGCAAGACTGCCGGCAAGGAACCGGTAGCCTTTTCCACGGACATCATCGTGGGCTATCCGGGTGAGACCGAAGAGGATTTTGAGCAGACCCTGGCGCTGGTACGTGCGGTGGGCTACGCCCAGGCCTTCACCTTTCTGTATTCCCCTCGTGAGGGCACACCGGCAGCCTCGCTCCCGGATACGACACCGCGTGAGGTCATTCAGGAACGCTTTGACCGTCTCGTAGATCTGGTGCAGCAGAGTGCCTGGCGCTTCAATCAGCACTTTCTTGCCACCGAGCTGCCCGTGCTCTTTGAAGGGGCCTCCAAACGGGATGCGCATCAGCTCACCGGACGCGGCCCGGGCAACCAGACCGTGCACGTACCGCTGCCGGAAGGAGCAGAGGCCTCCGATTTTGCCGGGTGCATCCTGCCGGTGCGGATAACCGAGGCCAAAACATGGTATCTCAGCGGCCAGCTGTCATAGCGGTAGTGGGGCCCACGGCCACGGGCAAGTCCGCCCTCGCCGAGGCGCTTGCTGCAGAGCTGCACGGCGAGATACTGAGCGCCGACTCCATGCAGGTGTACAGGGGCATGGACATCGGCACGGCCAAGGTGCCGCCAGAGCAGCGCGGCGTTGCCTATCATTGCGTTGACCTGGTAGCGCCGGACGAACAGTTCAACGCCTTTCAGTACCAAAAGACCGCCCGTCTCGCGCTGGAGGATATGTATGCTCGGGGCAAACAGCCCATCCTCTGCGGCGGCACTGGCCTCTACATCCGCGCCGCCCTGGAGGATTTTGTAGGGGAGGGGGAGGACAGCAGCTCGACAGGTTTGATATCTGCTGCGCCTGATTCTTGTTCGGCCGGCACTTCTGCCCCAGCTGACGCTGCCAACGGCGATTGCTCAACAGACCCAGCCAGCTCACCCCGTGCGGAACGCCGCCAGTGCCTGAACGCCCTGGCGGAGGAGCTCGGGCCGGAGGCATTCCATGCGAGACTTGCTGCCGCAGACCCCGAAAGCGCCGCGCTCATCCATCCCCACAACGTCCGCCGTGTGGTACGTGCCTTTGAGTGGCTGGAGGAGGGGAGCAGTTACGCCCAGCAGGCCAGCGGCTTTGCTACCCACGACGCCATGTATCCGGCGGTCTACCTCGGCCTGGATATGTCCCGCGAGCAGCTCTACGCACGCATCGACGCGCGGGTACGGGAGATGGTGGTCCACGGCCTTCTCGAAGAAGTGCGCACGCTGCTGTGCGAAGGCTACGGGCAGGCGCTCACGGCGCAGCAGGCCATCGGCTACAAGGAACTCATAACGGTGGTGTCTGACGATGCAGAGGGAGAGGACGCGAGCCTCGAAGCGGCAATAACGCAGATCCAACAGGCCACGCGCCACTACGCCAAGCGTCAGCTGAGTTGGTTCAGGCGCGACGAGCGCATCCACTGGCTCGATGCCCTCCTGCCCCTCGATGAGCTCACCGCCGCGGCGTTGGATGTCGTAGCTGGTGAAGTGTTGTGAGGCTGAAAAGGTTTAGACGCTCCCTGAATACCGGAGGGAGTGAACCTTGTCTGTTCAGCCCCTCTATGTCATTGCGAGCGAGCGAAGCGAGCGCGGCAATCCAGTCCTTGAAACAAGGGAAATGGTGAAAATGAGGCTACCCAGAGGTGACAGAGAAGGACTGGATTGCCACGTCGCGCGGAGCCTGTCCTGAGCGTAGCGAGGGGCGCTCCTCGCAATGGGCGTGAACTGTAACCCCTGTCTACTAGCGATTGTGCTCTATCAAGGCAAGTGTTGCCAAATCACCCGAAATGCGCTATGCTACAGAGCTTGGCAGGACGGGTGTTTCGAGGCGATTATGCAGGGCATTAAAACTCGGGGCTTGCTCCATAGACTGATTGCCGTGTTACTGGCAGTGCTGCTCTGCGTTCCAGTGCAGGCGGCATTTGCCCAGGAGCCCGTTCCCTCAGATACCGAAAACCCCGATGAGGTCATACTTCGTGAGGACGGTACGGTACGTTGGCCACTCAATCTCCGCTTGCCTGAGCCCGGCGAGGAGTACGCTCTTGATGAGATCCTTATCTGCTTCAAGCTCGACACCACGGTAGCGGCGGCCTATGCGGCATTGGACGAATTATAGCGGCCTGGTCACAGGCGAGGGGCCTTACCCTGAGCCATGTTTTGCCCTGACCACCGGCGAGCAGTTCCCTGACGCACTGTGCGGGGCTGCTCTGTGCGGTAAGAATAGCTCCGTCATCCTGCTCGCAAGTGACATACCGGGCGGCTACGCTGCCCTTGACGGAAACCTCACGGGAGCAGAGCCATCCGTCGAATTGGGCTATATCCTCGGCGGTACCGGTGCAGTATCTGACAGTACCGCCGCCTATGCCGAGTCTAAGCTTAACGAGGGACACTGATATGCGAACTAAAAGGTTTTTATTGATAACAGTAACACTTCTGCTCATTGCAGCGCTGTTTGCTCCTGCGGCTGGCTATGCTGAATACATAGAGCAAAAAGAAGCTACGCCGCAGGCAGAGCTCCACCCCTTGGCCACGGGAGACATAGTCATCGACCAGACCACCTTCCCTGACCGCGACTTCTTTTTGTGGGCCGAAAAGCAGAGCTGGGGCCTTGATCACGTCCTCACAGCCGTCGAGGCCGCAGCGGTGACCTATATCAACGTAAATACTCTAGGCGTACGCGACCTGACCGGGATCGAGTATTTTCCGAATATAGAGTCACTGGCATGTTATAACAACTACTACATTACGGAGATAGACACCTCACATAATCCGAAGATGACGAGTATCATGGCTTATGGCAATCCGGAACTGTCATCGGTTAACGTGGCAAACAATCCGTTGCTGCAAGAACTGCTCTGTTCTGGAGGAGAGCTGACCGAGCTGGATGTCTCTCATAACCCTGAACTGACGTATCTCAGTATCAGTAATAACAGGATACGAGAACTCGATCTGTCGCATAACCCCAGGCTCACCGGTCTGGCATGCAGCGGCAACGAGCTAACGGAGCTGGACGTGACGGGTAACCCGATGCTCTCAGAACTGATGTGCGGCAGCAACCACCTCGTGACACTTGATCTCTCGAAGAACAGCGAGATGCTTCCTGTCTATGTTGTTTTTTATCGCGTCCAAACCTCCACGGCAACAGTCTTCTCTCCCGATGACGGCACCACCCGCTACGTGGATCTGGCAGCAGTAGTTGGAGCAGAGAATCTCGGCAACATCACCTCGGTTACCGGGGGCGTGCTCAACCCGTCAACAGGCTTGGTGGCTCTTGACACTTCTACAACAGACACGCTTGTCTATACCTATGATGTAGGGTATTTCTATAGTACTGACGACATGGACGTGACCCTCACCCTCACGTCAAGCGAAGCACCCCTCATGAACATCAGCTTTGATGCGGCAAACGGCAGCGCGGCTCTTACGTCTACCATCCCCAGAGGCTCACTGCTTACGAAGCCCGCTGACCCTGTCAAAGAGGGCTATCGCTTCGCTGGCTGGCATACGCAGGACAGCGAGGGCAATCTCACACCCTGGGACTTCAACTCACCGGTGGCTGACCATACTACGCTGGTAGCCAAATGGGAGGAACTCACCGAAGAAGAGCCGATAACAGAAGAACCCATCATAGAAGATCCTATAAAGGAAGATCCTGCCAAAGTGGGTTCTGCAGTTGAGAGCCCTGCTGATGCCAGAGCAACCAACGCTGCTCCCCGTCTTCCAGCTACCGGCGGCAACGGCTACCTGGTAGGTGCTGGCATTCTGGCCCTGCTGGCCGCTGCCTCGCTCGCGATTGGCGCAGGAATGAGGGTACGCCGGCGATAGGGTTGAGCTTAGGGGGAAGAGAAGAACTTGAACTAAAAAAAGGCAGAACGAGAATACCCTCGGTATAATGCCCTCTCTACAACGCTCCTGCCCGTCGCGTGCCTTACTTGCTATAATCTCTAGTCATGCAGCTATCATTTCAAAAGATACACGGCGCGGGCAATGACTTTGTCGTCTTTGACAACAGGCAGGGCTCCGTTCTGCTGAGCGAGGAACAGGTCCGTTGGATCTGCGACCGCCACTGTGGCGTTGGCGCTGACGGTGTCATCGAGGTGCGCACGAGCCCGCGCCCGGAATGCGTGGCCTTCATGCACTACCGAAACGCCGACGGCAGCCTGGCCGAGATGTGCGGCAACGGCGTGCGCTGTTTCGTGCGCTATCTCGCCGACAACGGGCTGCTCTCTCCTGAAGAGATGGCTGCACGGTCCTGTATTGTTGACACGCTGGCCGGCCCGCGGCCCCTCAGGTTTGAGCTGGACGAGGATGACAGGCTCAGTACCGCCACGGTAGAGATGGGAGAGCCCGTCTTTGCCCCGGAGCTCATTCCCACGACCCTGCCTGCCACGCGGGAGATTGTGGTAGCACAGGGAGAGCAGGAACAGACTGTGGCGCAGGCCGTGGTCAAAATTGACGCAGGCAACAACGAAACGGCCAACAATGGTCGCAAAATGTATCCCCTTACCTGTGTGAATATGGGAAACCCCCACGCAGTGCTATTTTTGGATGACATCGATGACAGCATGGCACAGGATTTTGTTTTGGATCCTCAAAGCTTTGATCTGGAGAGCGTCGGTGCCTCTTTGGAGGGTGATACCCATCTCTTCCCTCAGAAGACCAATGTGGAAGTTGCGGCAGTCTATGGCTCCGCAACCAAGAGCTCCGTAGTCAATGGCCCCAACCGGATACGTATGCGCGTCTATGAACGGGGCGTCGGCGAGACCCTTGCCTGTGGCACCGGAGCCTGTGCCGTGGCGGTTGCGGCCATCGCCCTCGGAAAGGTAGACGGGGAGGCACCGGTACAGCTTGAGCTACCCGGCGGCACGCTCACCGTGGAGTGGTTGCCCACTAATCAGGTAACCCTCACCGGCCCGGTAGACACCGTGTTCTGTGGTACGCTGAGCCTCGACGCTCTCAATTCTCCCGCTTCCCTCGATTCGTCTGTACCTCCCGATCCTCCCGAATCTCCCGTTTTTTCCGCTCCCCCTGAACCTTTGCAACCCCTTTGATTGACCCCCAAGGAGTGCTATGACACAGCTGAACTTTGCCACGGCCCACAACCTGGACAGGCTTCCCCCGTATCTGTTCGCCCGTATCGACGCCCAGCGCGACGCCCTGCGCGAGAAGGGTATCGACGTTATCTCGCTGGGCATCGGCGACCCGGACATGCCTACGCCGGAGCATATCGTCAACGCCATGGCAGAGGCTCTACGCAAGCCCGCCAACTATCGGTACCCCGACTATGCCGGCTCGCCGGCCTTTCGCGAGGCGGCGGCGCGCTGGATGCTCACGCGCTTTGGCGTGGAGGTGGACCCCACGACGGAGACGCTGGCCCTCATCGGGTCAAAAGAGGGCATCGCGCATATTCACACGGCCTTCGTCAACCCCGGCGACTACGTGCTCGCACCCTCCATTGGCTACCCGGTGTATGCTGGAGGCGCAACGCTCATGCACGCGCACAGCTATTGCATGCCGATGCGGGCGGAAAAAAACTGGCTGGCGGACTTCTCCCATATCCCCGCTGAAGTCCTGGCAAAGGCAAGGATCCTGTTCCTCGGCTATCCCAACAACCCTACGGGAGCCATCGCCACGCCGGAGTATTTTGACGAGGCCATCGCGTTTTGCCGGGAGCACGGGATACTGCTCGTGCACGACAACGCCTACAGCGAGATTGCCTTTGACGGCTATGTGCCTCCCTCCATCTTGGAACGCCCGGGGGCAAAGGACGTGGCCCTGGAGTTCTTCTCGCTCTCCAAGAGCTACAACATGACGGGATGGCGCATCGGCTTTGCCGTGGGCAACGCCAGCGCCATTCGAGCCCTGGGTACGGTCAAAAACAACCTCGATTCCGGGCAGTTCACGGCTATCCAGGAGGCGGCCATCGCCGCGCTTGACGGCCCGCAGGACTGCGTTGCCGAGCTCTGCCAGCTCTACCAACACCGTCGCGACCTGGTGGTGGAGGCCTTGCGCGCCATAGGGCTCGGCTGTGAGATGCCCAAGGCCACCATCTACGTCTGGGCGCAGGTACCCAGCGGCCTTACGTCCGAGGAGTTTGCCAGCAGGCTTTTGGAAGAAGCGCAGGTAATCGTCACGCCCGGCAGTGGATACGGGCCGGACGGGGAGGGATATATCCGCCTCTCCCTCACCCTGCCCGACGACAAGCTGTTGGAGGCTGTGCAGAGAATCAAGAGCATCGCCTGAGCCGCCCGCGTCTCAACAGAACCCATCCAAGGAGCTCATGGCCAGGCAGAAACACAACAAAGTCCGCACGCCCTCTACATCAGACAGCGCACGCAAAGTACTGCTCGTGGACGGCTACAACGTCATCCGCTCGGGATTTCTGTATCAGCACCTCGCCAGCGACAGCCCCGATCACAGCCAGGACGCCTTTAACGCGGCACGCGAGGCGCTGCTGGGCGATGTGGCCGGGTTTGCCGGGCGCGAGATGCGGGCGACGGTGGTGTTTGACGGCGCAGGCAATCCGGGCTCAGGCGGAGAGCGGCAGAGCTTTGGCCCCGTTGCGTACCTGTTCTCGCCCTTTGGTGTGTCGGCCGACACGATAATCGAGCAACGGGCAAAGGCGGCAGCCAAAGAGGGCTTGGAGGTGCTTGTGGTTACCTCGGATGCCACGCTCCAGTGGACGGTTTTTGGTGCAAGGGTCACGCGCATGAGTGCCGACGGTTTTTGCGAGGAGGTGCTGGCGCTACGTCAAAGCCTCGAAGAACTGTCCGCGCCCGGCGCCAACACGCCCACCATCAAGAACACCCTGGCCGAGCGCATCGACCCCGAGATCTCCGCCAGGCTGGAACGTTTTGCACGAGGGAAAGACTGAGAGAGGATGTCGCAGGGGGGACGGGGCTTCACAGGGGG
>JAISEO010000035.1 GCA_031264075.1 Coriobacteriales bacterium
TCAACCCCATTGTTGTTTTATTATCCGTGTCCCGGGGGGGGGGGTCTTTTATAACTTTGTCACAAAATCAAAAAAACCCCCCCCGCCCCCGTGACCACTTCCATGGAGCTTGCTTGCCAAGTTGCCCTCGGGGTACTCGTTAAAGTCCTCCGGCAGGGCGCATTCGCTGTCCTGTAGTATCATCGTGCCGACGCCCTGGTCGGTAAACATCTCAAGCAGCAGGGCATGCGGGAGGGTGCCGTTGAGGATGTGGGCACGGGGCACGCCGGCTCCCACCGCCTCCACGCAGGCCTGAATCTTGGGAATCATGCCCGTCGAGAGCGTGCCTGAGGCCGCACTGTGCTCAAGCAGGGCACGGGCCTCGGCCAGGCGCATCCTGCTGATGAGCGTACTCTTGTCCTCAAAGTCCTCGTACAGGCCGTCAACATCGGTGAGAAAGGCAACCTTATGCGCACCGATGGCCGCGGCTAGGGCTCCTGCCACGAGGTCGGCGTTGATGTTATAGGAGGCTCCGTCGGCGCCCACAGCCACGCTCGCGATAACCGGGATATAGTCGGCCTCGATAAGGTCTCTGATGAGCGTGGTATCCACCTGCTCGATGATGCCCACCTGACCCATTTCCGGCGATTGCTGCCGAGCCTTGAGGATATGCCCGTCCGCACCGTTGAGGCCCACGGCAAGGTGGCCGTGCTCGTTGAGCTGGGCCACGAGTTCCTGGTTTATCTTGCCAATCAGCACCATCTTGACAATCTCCATGACCTCGGGTGGCGTTACTCTGAAGCCGTCTTTGAACTCAACCGGCAGGCCGAGCCTCTCGCTGTAGAGACTTATGTCCCTGCCGCCGCCGTGCACGATGACGGGATTGAGGCCGATGAGCTTCAGCAACACGATGTCGCTCATGACGTCTGCCCGGAGTGTATCGTCGGTCATGGCGGCACCGCCGTACTTGACCACGACGGTCTTGCCGGTGGACTCCTTTATCCAAGGCAGGGCCTCAATAAGCAACTGGGCCTGGCCCAGGGCCACGGCCCGTGCCGCTCGTGTGTTCTCTAATTCCTGATGCGTATCCATTGTGCCATCCTCTTGGTGAGTGTCCGGGTCAGGTCCGGTACTCTCCGTTGATACTGATATAGCCATGCGTGAGGTCGCAGGTCCAGATGCGGGTGCTCGCCGTGCCGGCAGTGCCCAGATCCACGCTGATGAGCACCTCGTTGCGCTCCTCAAAGCGCTGCAGGGCCTCTGCCTCAGAGAACTCCCGCGGCCTCCCTTTGTGGAGCACCTCCAGTCCCAGGATGGAGATACTCACCTCTTCCTGTGCAAAGGCAACGCCCGCCTTGCCGGCAGCCATGGCGATACGGCCCCAGTTGGCGTCGTGTCCGGCTATGGCGGTCTTGACCAGGGGTGAGTCAGCTATGGCCCGCGCGACCCTGCTTGCATCTTCCGGGGAGGCAGCGCCACTCACGTCTACGACGATGACCCTGGTGGCGCCCTCGCCGTCGCGCGCTATCTGATAGGCCAGGTCCTGGCACACCTCGGTGAGCACCGCCGCAAAAGTCGCAAACGCGGGGTCATCGACGGTAATGGCAGCTGGCCCTACGGGCCTAGCGTGCTGCGCACGCAAAGATTCCTCGACTTCGGCAGCACTTCCCTTGCCTTGGGCAAGGCCAGTGCTGCCTACGCTCGGAATGACAGGGGAAGCTAAGGCCGAAGTGGCAGAAGGGGGCGCAGCCGCACCCGTACCAATGAGGTAGGCGCTGTCGTTGGTAGATGTGTCCGAGTCGATGGTGACCTTGTTGAAGCTCACCGCAACGGCTTCCTTGAGTGCCAGCTCCAACGCATCCTGCTCCAGCAGAGCGTCGGTGGCCAGCACGGCGATCATCGTAGCCATGTCGGGGGCGATCATGCCCGAACCCTTGGCCATGCCGCCTATCGTATAGCTTGCCTCGCTCCCGTCTGCGTGCTGCACAGCAAAGGAGCGCGCCGCCATCTTGGGAACGGTATCCGTGGTCATGATGGCCTCTGCAGCAGCCCTGCCTGTAGTGACGCTCGCGCCCTGGCCACTGCTGAGGTGGGCGAGGGCCAATGGTATGCCGACAACAAACTGCTGGACATCCAACGGAACACCTATCACACCCGTTGAGGCTACGAGCACCTGCGTGGGCTCGCAGTGCAGGGCCTCTGCTACCAGGACCGTCTCCTGCCTGGCTGTTGCGATGCCCTCTGCACCGGTCGCGGCGTTTGCGTTGCCCGAGTTTATGATGAGCGCCCTGAAACCTTCGCCCTCACTGCTGCCTTCGCCTGCTGCCTGGGCCTGGGCTGCCAGATGTTCCCTGCTCAGCTGTACCGGTGCGGCGGCAAACGTGTTCTGGGTAAACGCGCCGGCTGCCCGGCTGCCCGGAGGGGCGACGATAAGCGCCAGATCCAGACGCTCGGGGTTCTTCCGAAAGCCAGCCGAAACACCGGCAAGCTGCAGGCCTTTGACAGCTCCAAGGCCACCCGGAAGTTCCTGCGTGAGAGGCGCGGGAGAATCGACCATCACAGCAAACCTCCTTCGTTGGCCAGGCCCATCCCCTCATCCAGAGCAAACAGGATGTTGGCGCACTGCACGGCCTGTGACGCCGCTCCCTTTCCCAGATTGTCGATGGCACAGGACGCCACGACCATACGCGTAGAAGCATCGTAGGCAACACCGATGTGGGCAGAGTTGCTGTGCTTGACACTACTGCTCTGAGGCATTGCACCCTGCGGCAGCAGCTGCACAAAGGGCTCACCGGCAAACGCGTCTTCATAGAGCTGCTGGATCGTCTCCGCGCTGGCCTGCTCAGCCGTATCATTGCTCAGCCTGAGCGTAACGGTGGCAAGCATGCCCCGGTTGAGTGGTGCCAGATGCGGCGTAAACTGCAGGGGAACCGCATGGCCTGCCAGATGGCTCAAACACTGGGCTATCTCCGGCGTATGACGATGGCAAGCGACACCATAGGCCTTGAGGTTCTCGTTGGCCAGGCAGAACTGGGTCGTCTCAGTGGGCTTTTTGCCCGCGCCGGAAACGCCGCTGATGGCGTTGACAACGACCACCTCGTCAGCGTCCATGAGGCCCGCACTCACCACGGGGAGTGCTGCCAGCACCGAGGCCGTAGGATAACAGCCGGGATTTGCCACGAGGGCTGCCTCTCCGGTTTCAGCGCGCCTGTGTCCACAGGCAGCAAGTTCACTCCGATAGATCTCCGGCAGTCCGTAGACGGCACGGGCAAGGAGTTCGGGGGCGGTGTGCCTCTCCCCATACCACTGCTCATACGCTGCCGCGTCGTTGAGCCTGAAGTCGGCGCTCAGATCGATGACGCTCACCCCCGCGCTCAGCAACCGGGGAACAAGCTGCATGGCCTGGGTATGAGGAATGGCCAACAGCACCAGATCGAGGCAGCTCGCATACTCGGCAAGGACGGTCTCATGTCTGACAAAGGCCAGCTCGGTGCGTCCATAAAAGTAGGGATAGACCTCGGCAAGCGGCTTGCCTGCCTCGCTGTCTGAGCTGGCCGCAACCAACTCAAATGCCGGATGGGCCAGGAATAATCGCACGGCCTCAATGCCGGCAAAACCGGCCGCACCGATGATTGCAACTTCGTACACGGGTAGATAACTCCTCATATAGGCAACGGATTAATCAACAGAATTGGTAGAATACCCAATAATACACAAGGTGTCAAATATTTTCTAGAAAATATGCAAGCTGCTACAAATCTCGCGAATCCTATCCAGATTTCCGTTTTCGTGGCGCTATGCTATCATTCATCTTCATGAATACCTTACGCTCCTATCTCAAACGAGACCTCTTTGTTCTCACCTCTTTGGTATCCAAAGACTTCAAGATCAAATACCGCCGCAGTGTCCTTGGAGTCGCCTGGAGTGTGCTCAATCCGCTCCTCATGATGATAGTGATGAGCGCGGTCTTCTCCTTCATGTTCCGGTTTGAAATAGACAAGTATCCGCTCTACCTCATTTTGGGCATGATCCTCTTCAACTTCATGACCAACTCCACCAACGGCGGCCTCATGTCTATTATCGATTCGGCGGCCCTGCTCAAGAAAATCCGTATCAACAAGGCCATCTTCCCTATCGAAAAGGTCGTCTTTGAACTGCTGAACTTTGCCATCTCACTCGTTGCTGTGGCCGCGGTCATGATCTTTTTTGAGGTGGCTCCCAGCCCCAATCTGCTGTTCCTCCCCTTACTGCTCGTCTATGTGGTGCTCTTTTGCGCGGGGCTTTCGCTGCTTGTCTCGGCATTGGCGGTGTTTTTCAGGGATGTCGTGCATCTGTGGAGCGTCTTTTGTCTCGCCTGGATGTATGTCACGCCCATTTTCTATCCCGTAACGATGCTTCCGGAGTGGCTGCAACAGGCCATGGACTTCAATCCGATGTATCAGTTCATCACCTATTTCAGGATGATCGCGCTCTACGGAGAGACCCCGAGTCTGGTGCAGAACCTTATCTGCCTGGGCATGGCGGTTGTCACGCTTGGCGTAGGCATCCTGGTATTCCGCAGAATGCAAAGCCGATTCATCCTCTATGTCTAAGGAAGCCTGTGAAAACGCCCACCGGAAAATACCTCTTCAATCCTGAGCCCACGGGTGAGTATGCCGTCAGGGTCTCCGACGTGACCATGATGTTCAATATGGCGGGCGAGCAGCTCAATTCACTCAAGGAGTTTTTTCTCAAGGCCGTCAAGAGGGAGCTGTTCTTCAAGGAGTTTCTCGCCCTGAACGATGTGTCGTTTACCATCAGGCACGGCGATGTCTTTGGCCTCGTGGGTACCAACGGCTCGGGCAAGTCAACCATGCTCAAGCTCATCGCTGGCGTGCTCGACCCTACCACGGGCATCTGCGAGGTCAATGGCAACATCGCGCCGTTGATTGAGTTGGGTGCCGGGTTTGACATGCAGCTCTCTGCCCGCGAGAACATCTACCTCAACGGTGCGCTGCTCGGCTACAGCCGCGACTTCATCCAAGCGCATTTTGACGAGATCGTTGACTTTGCGGAACTCTGGGATTTCCTTGAGCTGCCCCTCAAGAACTACTCCTCGGGCATGGTGGCGCGCATCGCCTTTGCCATTGCCACGGTTATCGTGCCGGACATCCTCATCGTGGACGAGACCCTCAGCGTGGGCGACATGTTCTTTCAGGAGAAGTGCGAGGCGCGCATCAACAGCCTGATACATGAGCACAACACCACCGTCCTCTTTGTGTCGCACTCAATCAAACAGGTGGAGCGGATGTGCAAGCACGCCATCTGGATTGAGAAGGGCGTCACGCAGATGCTCGGCGAGGCCAAAGAGGTCTGCGAGGCCTACAAGAACAGTCACAACTAGAAGCCGCTATCAAGACCCCGTATTCTGAGCCCCTGCCTCGAGGAGGGCGAGCAGCTCTGCTGGTACAGCGGCCGTGCCGCCGAGCACGTAGCCCCTCCCTATCTCGTCATTGCGTGCCCTGATGACGTTCTCGAGCCCCGCGTGTCCTCCCGTCAGCTGGGCAGCACCAGGGAGATGTTCGTGCCCTGTATCGTGCCCAGTTTCATTCTTCCCCATTAGCTGTCTGTCTTGTCTCACCGCCGTCCAGCTCCTCTATCTTGGCTACGCGGCGGGCGTGACGCCCTTCCGCAAAGGGAGTCTCGAGGAAAAGCTCCGCAATCTTCCTGTTCGCCTCAAAATCGACGAAGCGCCCACTGAGCGCCAGGACGTTGGCATCGTTGTGCGCCCTGGCCAGGGCGGCAAACTCGGGTGAGCACACCGTGGCGGCACGGATCCCCGCAATCTTGTTGGCGGCGATGGCCATGCCGATGCCGGTGCCGCACACCAGCACACCTCGGTCTGCGCTACCGTTTGCTACGGCGCGCGCAACCAACACGGCATAGTCGGGATAATCCACGGATGCGTCGTCGAACGGGCCGAGGTCGGTGACCTCATACCCCTCCCGGACGAGCGCGGCCACGAGCGCCTGTTTCTGTTCAAATCCGCCGTGATCGGAGGCAAGTGCGACGCGCATGGTATACCCTTTCAGATAGCGACCGGCCCGGGCCTGAGCACCCGAGGCTCGTCCTCCAAGCAGGATACCACAGTAGAGGCCACCCCGCCGCTGAGGCTACCCCCATCAATGACAAGCGCTGCCGCGGCGCGTAGAAGCGGATCCAGCTGCTGGACGCTGCATGCCGGGGCTAACCCGGAGAGATTGGCACTGCTGCATGCCACGGGCATTCCCACCGCCTTGAGCAGCGCCCGTGCGATATCGTTCGCCGGCATACGCAGCGCGATACTGCCATCAGCCGCAACAAACTCCCCAGGCACCTCATCCGAGGCCCGCACCACGAGGGTCAGGGCACCCGGCCAATGTCGGGACGCTAATTTTCTGGCATGTTCCGGAACGTCACGGCCCAAACGGGCAAGCTCATCGGCGCTGGCCACGAGCAAAGGGATGCCCTTGTCCCGCTGTCGCCGCTTCCCCTCAAAGAGCCTGTCCGGGCTCGCCGTATCGCTCGCCAGCAAGCCCACGCCATAGACGGTGTCGGTAGGCAGGATGACAAACTGGCCCGCGAGCAGCACCTCCGCTGCCTGCACGATACGCTCAGGCTCAGGCGCGGCCGGGTTTATTATGAGAAGGGGGGTGTTCACGCTATGGTCATTATCCCGTGCCGCTCTGGCGACGTTACTGGACAACAGGAACGCCATATCGGCCAATGTTCGCGTCAGATGTAATTATAGTCAGGCCCTCAACAGCAGCGGTAGATACAAGCATCGTCAAGTGGTGCGTCAAAGTCATCCGACATCCAGACCTTACCTTCCCAACCACCGCGACGAGGTCTTCTTTTCAGAGGCTCCGGATTATCCGTTATCGGAAACGGAATCCCGCGTTTTTGTATTGCCTGCCGCAGGAAAACATTGACTGCTGTTGACATATCAAGCCCAAGCGAGCTAAAAACATCCTGCGACTGTTGCTTTACATCCGCGTCAACTCGTATATTGATGTTTGTCATACTCATACTTTGCACCTCCTATGCGAAAACTAGCACAGCGTGCGCATACTGTCAATACATTAATGCCTTCATCTTTCGTGACTGAGCAAGGTGGGACTCCAACCCCGTCCCTCTTGTCCCACCTGCGTCGGCACGGTGCGCTCGCCCTCGCTCCCCTTTGTCATTGCGAGGAGCCCTTCGGCTGCGCTCAGGACAGGCTCCGCGACGCGGCAATCCATTGGGATAGCTCGGGACGTTAAGGACGCCGTCCCCTACGAGGATTTCGCTCCTTCCTGTAAGAGCGTGAGAAGCTCCTGGGGTATGGCGGCAGCACCTCCTAGTACGTAGCCTTTACCTATCTCATCCTTACGTTCGGAGATGAGGTCAAGGCCAGAGAGTCCTCCTGTCTGTGTACTGTGTACAAGCAGGAGTACGGTACCGGTGTGGCCTGCAAAGGCTCCTCCTGCAAGGGCGTCGGGGTAGTTGTCTCCCGTGGCACAGACGAGGTTGTTGAGGGTAAGGGCACCATTAGAGTCGGCAAGGGAGTTTTTCACTCTGTCCACACTCGTCTCATAGCGAGTCTCTCCTGACCAGCGCTCGATGGTAACTCCTGTTTGGGCAAGCTGGTCTTCTACAAGAGCTGGTACAGCGGCAGTCCCTCCGGTGATGATTACCTTCTTGAAGCCTCCCTGTGTAATGGCAGTAAGGGTTGCCGCGTCAAGACCACTTCCTGCGTCAGTACCCGGGGTAGAGAGGAATATAGGGGAGCGGGTTACGTGAGCATAAGGAGAGATGGAAAGAGCGTCGGCAAAGTTAAAGCCGTTGGCTATGATGGCAGTATCTCCCCAGGAGGAGTTTCCTCCTTCTGGCGTCTTTCCCTTTTCATAGATGTCGAGGGCTGTCTCTATACGGTTCTCCCCTGAGATGCGGCTTACCTTACCTGGTCCTACTACTCCTTCCAGTGCTGCAAAGGTCTCAGGAGAGACTGCTGCCTCTCCTCCTATGATGAGAGCACGTGTTGCACCGAGGC
>JAISEO010000039.1 GCA_031264075.1 Coriobacteriales bacterium
CCTCGGAGCAGTAGGCGGGACGGCTTGTTATAAGGCTACGAGCCCCCCCCCCCCCCCTGATTTTGGGGTCTTTAGATTCAACTCAAACATCCTGTACCTCACTTTCACCCTTGTTTGTCTTGTTCCCTGTACTTACTACCACCTCTGAGACAGTGCGAGTACAGGCTTTCATTGCTTGGGAATAGTTTATCACAACCCTGCAGAGGCGGTTGCGACGACTCTCCTCTTTCAGATGAGCACATCAGAGACAGGTTGCCAACACCTCTTTGTCATTGCGAAGAGCACAGCGAGCGCGGCAATCCAGTTCTTCTATGTCGTCTCTTGATAGCTCATTTTTACCATTCCCCTTGTTTCAAGAACTGGATTGCCGCGCTCGCTGCGCTCTTCGCAATTCTACAGTGGGTGTTTGTAACGGAGAGAGTTCCCGACGTGCAGCCTGCTGGTCGATGTGTTGAGATCTATACACGGGCACACGGGCACACGGGCACACAGGACAAAGCACCAAAGCACTTGACTGGTATACAGTGTCAGAGTAAAATATTATGCGTTCGCATAGATATGAGAGATGGTGCTGAAGAATTATGCGAGCGCATATACAGGTTTTGCGATTAAAGCATCCTATGCGAACGCATAAACCGCGAAGAGTGAGAGTGTGTAGAATACTCCAGAAGGAGAGAAGATGAGCCGACTGATTATCAAGAACAGTAAAGATATGGGTTCTGTGATACGGACTCGTCGCAAGACTTTAGGCTTGACACAAAGAGAGCTGGTAGACGTGGCGCCTTTTGGCATTACGTTTATCTCAGATCTTGAGAATGGCAAAGAAACCGCCCAGTTGAACAAGGCAATCGAAACCCTCAAGATGTTGGGACTCCGGCTCATTATCGAGGCTCCTGATGAATCAGATGTCAGTCAACAGGAGGCGCGGCCTTAGATGGATCTGTCGATTTTCCATAACCGGACGCAGGTAGGTACTGTCCGCAGTGTTGAAGGCGGCCTGAGCTTTCGCTATCAGGAAAGCTATCTCGCAAATCCAGCCAGCTATCCCCTCTCGCTTTCGCTTCCTCTCCAGGAGGCACCCCTGCCCATACGACAGACGGAACGTTTCTTTGGGGGATTACTGCCAGAAGGTGATGAGAGAATCCGCGCCGCTCGCTATTTGAAGGTATCATCGGCAAGCACCGCACAGTTGCTGGCAGCTCTGGCTGGGGACTGCGTGGGCAACCTTACCGTACTGAGGCCTGATGCTGACCTGGATGCCCTCATAGGCGCAAGTTCCTACGAGCCTTTATCCCGAAGGGATTTTCAAGAGATCATCAGTAATAACCCCGATGTGATAACCAGGATATCTGCGGAGAACAGGCTTTCTATTCCCGGCGCTCAACCTAAAATCGGACTGTATACGGTTGATTCAAAAATCGATACGGTCATCGGTGATGATCAGAAATGGTATATCCCTCGAGGGTTGTTCGCCTCGACTCATATCATCAAACCGAGTCTGCGGCTCTACCAAAACACGTCGCTCAATGAGTATTTCTGCAATCAGTTGGCAAACAGTGCTGGCATTGAGGTGGCAAAATCCTGGCTGATTAATTCTGGTGGCAATGCCGTTGTAATCTCCGAGCGCTTTGATCGCCAAGCAACCCATGAGGGTTTTATCGAGAGGCTTTGCCAAGAAGATTTCTGCCAGGCACTTTCGTACTCTCCCCTGAGCAAATATCAGATAGACGGCGGCCCAGGATTCTCGCGCATACTGGATACCCTGCGCTTTGAGATGTCGAATCCTCCTCAGGACATCCAACGGTTTTTACGCGTATTCCTCTTCAATTATCTCATCGGCAACTGCGATGCCCACGCAAGGAACTATTCCATCCGGCGTACGTTAGATGGCCGACTTGGCCTTGCTCCGGCATACGATCTGGTCTCGACTACCTTCTATCCCGATTTAAGCACGAATGTCGCAATCGGTGTGAATAACGTCTACGCACTTGAAAGAATCAGGCGGAATGACTTTGAGACGATGTGCGCGAGCAACGACGTGTCGTGGGCACTGTTTCAGAGGATCGCCGCAGAGGTGGCAGAGGGCTGTATCAGCGGATTAGGCAAGGTCCAGGAAAAGCTGGCCGAAAGGGGCTTTGAAAACGACGCGCTACGCCTAAGGGAACATCTTGAGTCCGGTGTGTCAAAACGCGCGGAGACTCTGGTGTAACGGGAAGAACAGGGGCTACGAAGGAGAGCGTCAGGGATCTTTTCCTTCCTTTTGCACTTCCAGTAAGAATCAAGCCAATAAAGAGTTTCAACGGAAAACTGTTGACATCAGGCACACATAAGGCTACCTTATCTTTATGAGATATACGTGGAGAGATGATAAGAACGAGCTGCTTAGAAAAACGCGCCGGGTTTCCTTTGAGCAGGTTGTCCAGGCAATTGCCAACGGGCAGCTCGTAGATGTTTTGGAGAATCCCAACCAACGGCAATATGCCGGGCAGATTTTCCTGCTGGTGCGCCTTGACAGGTATATCTATGTAGTGCCTGCAACATTGGATACAGAAAACGAGCACTGCCGACTTATAACCATCTACCCGAGTCGGAAGTACACCAGGCGATACCTCGAAGAAAGGCCAGAACTATGAAGAACGATGATTATCTCGACTCTGAGGAACAGCAGCTTATCGAATCATTGGAAGGCAAGGGATGGCAGAGCATCGGCCCCGAGCGGATGGACGGATTTGTCAAAGCTGCCCAAACAACCCTGGCCAAAGATCGCCGCATGAATATCCGTATATCCAGCAAGGATTACGAAGGCATCCGTATGAAAGCGGCAGAGGAAGGGCTGCCCTATCAGACCCTGGCCGCCAGCATCCTGCATAAATATGTCAGCGGCCGTTTAGTTGATGCGAAATAAGGTCGAGGAATAAGAATCTGAGGTGACAGAGGACGCAATGACTTTGAGACGATGTGCGCGAGCAACGACGTGTCGTGGGCACTGTTTCAGAGGATCGCCGCAGAGGTGGCAGAGGGATACTTCTGCAAGGTGGCGATTCCCAACTCTCAGATTGAGGCACAGAGCGGTGATCACATGATGTATACTGGATAATATGAAGCCGAAATCGTGTCTGCCACTTGGCACGGCGTGCAGAATCTGTATCATTTTTGTCTGTTGAAGAGCTTCTTTATGCCGTCACGATCGAGCTCAACCACTGGCCTGTTCATCTCGATCTTCTTGGGTTCAGCACGAACGGCATCCTCCATGGCATCCAAGAGCCTTTTGGCTGACACCCTATCCCTGATGTCGATACTATTAAAAAAATACTGCTTGTTGCCATGTCACTGACCTCTTTCAAACGTGTATACAGTATACACTGAGCAGCCTGATTGTGCGCGGCGCAATCCAGCCCTCACCTCTCCATCAGCGGAATAACCAGCGGCGTGGCGCTTATGGGGTCGGTGATTATGGTGTTGGCGAGGCCGAATGCCTGCTCTATGAGTTCGCTCGTGACCACCTGCGTGGGCTTTCCCTCGGCGAGTATGCGGCCCTCGCTCATGACCACGAGGTGGGTGGCATAGCGAAAGGCGAGGTCGAGGTCGTGCAGCACGGCCACCACGGTGCGGCCCTGCCGATACAGCGTCCAGGCGAGGTCGAGCACCTCTATCTGATGGGCGATGTCCAGGTAGGTGGTGGGCTCATCGAGCAGGAGGATGGGGGTCTGCTGGGCCAGTGCCATGGCTATCCATACGCGCTGGCGTTGGCCGCCGGAGAGTGCGTCGAGCGTGCGCTCGGCAAGTTCGGCGACGCGTGCGTCTTCCAGTGCCTCCCAGACCGCCTCCTCGTCAGCCTGCGACCACTGCCTGAGCAGGCTCTGGTGCGGGTAGCGCCCGCGTGCCACGAGGTCAAAGGCCGTGATGCCATCGGGCGCGTGGGGGTTCTGGGGCAGCAGCCCTATGTGTCGGGCCAGCTCCTTGGGTCTGAAGCCGCGGATGTCGGTGCCGTCGAGCACGATGCGTCCCGCCTTGAGCGGCAGCATACGCGCGAGGCTCTTGAGCAGTGTGGACTTGCCGCAGGCATTGGGCCCGATGATGACGGTGAACTCCCCCGTGGGAACACCAAGGCTCACGTCGTGCAGCACGTCAACGCCTCCGCCGTAGGAGACGCGCAGGCTCTCCGCGCACAGCCGGGCCGGTGCGGCTGGGGAACACGGGAGCGACTGGCCCGGGAGCGCGGCTGGTGTCCCCCTCGGCTCCAGGGATTCTCCGGAAACACACGCATCCTGTCGGTTCGTTGTTGTTTCTGCAGGGGGCTGAGTGGGACGCCAGCCGCGCTCCCCTTGTCTCGCCTCACTCATGCTCTGCGCCTCCTCCACTCAAAGGCTAGAAGCGCTATGAGGTAGATCCCGCCGAGTGAGCCGGTTACCACACCCACGGCCAACTCGCTCGGCGCAAAGATGCGTCGGGCAATGAGGTCGCTCGCGAGCACGAGGAACGCGCCCATCAACGCGGCTCCCACAAGCGCAATGCCCGAGGTACGCGTGATGCGCTTGACCAGATGGGGAGCCACCAGCGCAACAAAACTGACGGGGCCCGCAAGCGCCGTGGCCATAGCCATGAGCATGACGCCGGTGAACATGCAGATGAGGCGGCCGCGCTCGGTGCGCACGCCCAGGCCCGTGGCCACGTCGTCACCATAGGGCAGAACGCTCAGGCTGCGGTACTGCGTGGCCGCAATGGCCACAAGCACGATGAGCACGCAGCCGGTGAGCGCCACCTCGTGCCACATCGTGGCGTTGAGCGATCCGGCCAGCCAGTGCACGGCCATCTCCGCGTTGGCGAGCGGTGCCTTGACGATGAGCAGCGCGTTGAGCGCCCCGAGCGTGGCACCGATGCCGATGCCCACGAGCACGAGCCGGTAGCCGGGCGCGCCGCCATGCCAGGAGAGCCCATAGACCACAGCCGCAGTGAGCAGGCCACCCGCAATGGCGCCGAGCGAGATAGCCAGCGTACTGCCCGCAAACAGCACGATGACCACGAGCGCCCCGCTCGCCGCTCCCTTGGTAAAGCCGATGATGTCGGGGCTGCCGAGCGGGTTGCCGCTGAGGGTCTGGAAGATGGCGCCCGAGACGCCGAGTGCCGCACCCACGAGCACACCGGCGACGATACGGGGAAGCCGCACGTCCACGACGAAGAAGGCGGCAAGGCGGTCGGTGGCCGTACCGGCAAACGAGGCGAAGACCTGGTCGAGGCTGATGCCGTAGTCCCCTATCAGAAGCGAGGCCGTGGCCACCGCGAGACTCGCCGCCACAAGCAGCACATAGACCGCAAGCCCGCGTCGCTCAAAACGGACGCTCGCCGAACCCAGGCGCAGGACGCCATGGCGCTGGACGATGAGCCAAGGGGACGGTTCTCTTGGCTCATCCCGCTGCTTTGATTTCTCTGCAGGACGCAAGCCAAGAGAACCGTCCCCTTGTCTCATCCGGTGCCCCGTCCCCCTTATCTCTCTCCTCTGCTTCATAGCGCTGGAATCTTCCTGCGGCGCACGAGCGCGACGAAGAAGGGTGCGCCGATGAGCGCGGCGACGATGCCCACCTGCACCTCTTCGGGCCGCACGATGGTGCGGGCTATGACGTCGGCACCGAGGAGCCAGGTGGCTCCCAGCAGCACGCTGAGGGCCAGCACCCAGCGCTGGTCGGAGCCGACGAGCCCGCGCGCCAGAAACGGCACCGCCAGCCCCACGAAAGCCACGGGCCCTATGGCCGCGGTGGCCGAACCGCAGAGCAGTGTCACGGCGACCATCGTGAGCACCTGCGTACGCCGCACCCGCACGCCGAGCGAGCGGCCCTTCTCCACCCCCAGGGCAAGCGCGTTGAGCGAGGGAGCCAGCGCGAGCGCGAGCAGGAGCCCTAAAACGATGAAGGGCGCAACGGTGAGGATGATGTCGAAGGAGCGCCCCTCCAGCGAGCCGGAGACCCAGAGCCTGAACTCGTTGAACACGGCCTGGTTGCTCAGTACCACCGCCTCGGTGAGCGCAGAGAGCGCGGCGCTTATCGCCACACCCGCGAGCGCGAGCCGCGTGGGCGTGGCGGACTGCTTGCCTGCGGCGCCGAGCAGGTAGACGGCCAGCGATGCCACGGCGGCACCGACAAAGGCAAACCACAGATAGAAGAAGATGGAACTCATGCCGATGAGCGCCACCGACAACACCACGGCCAGGCTCGCGCCCGCGTTGATGCCGAGGATGCCGGGGTCGGCCAGGGGATTACGCGTGAGGCTCTGCATGAGCGCACCGGCCACGCCGAGCGCCGCGCCCACCACAAGCCCCATGAGGGTGCGCGGCAGCCTGAGCTCGTGCAGCACCGTGCTTTCGGTGGAGCCGTCGGGGGCAAGCAGCAGCGCCCAGGTCGTGTCGAGGGCTATGTCCTTGGAGCCAAAACTCAGGCTGAGCAGTAGGGCGAGGAAGAGCAGCCCGCAGGTGCCTATGAGGGCAAGCCAGCGGGTTCGGGTGCTGCGTTTGAGTTGCCTCTGCGGGGGACGACCCGCTGCCACACCATCGGGGCGTATCTGGCCGGAAGCTGTCTGGCCGGAAGCCGTGCTCATGCGGACGCGGGCTCGGTGCTGTCAGCTTCTGCGGGAGCGGCTTCCTCATCAGGGGCCGCAACGACGTTGTCTTCCTCCTTGAGTTGCTTGACAAACTCGCGCACCTTACGGAGCTCTGCACTGTCGAGTGAGGCCGTCGCCTCAGCAAGAGCAGCCGCCTCAGCGGTACCCGTTACCTGATCCGCATCCGCTTCGAGGTGTGCATCAGAGGCAGCGGCCTCATCGACGGCCTTGGCGGCATCCGCAGCGGGAGGAGCCACAGGGGTATCCGTATCGGCAACGGCCTCGGCAGCGTCCCCATCGACTACCTCGGCGTCTGCCTGGGCAGGTGCCTCGGGAGCCTTGGTGTCTGATGTAAGGGGAAGCACGGCGGTCTCGGCAGCGTCAGCAGCAACCGCAACAGGAGCAGCCGCATCATCGGGAACAGCCGCTTCAACAGGAGCCGCAGCGGTGTCGGCAACAGCAGCGGCGGAAGCAGCCTCGGCAACTGCGGCGGGGTCAGCGACAACGGTGGCAACCGCCGCGTCAGCATCGGCGGGGCCGGGGCCGGTAAAGCCGCCGCCGAAGCTCCTGCCGTCACCGACCTGGTCCGGATCGTCGACGGGGCTCACGATGGCGGGCCGGGGACGCTTGAGCGCCACAAACATCAGCGCGGCTATCCCCAGTACCACGACGGCGCCCAGTACGATAAGGCCGGGCAGCGGTAGCTCGTCAAAGGCGCCGGTGGTGGTGGCCCTGTTCCCCGTGCTTGCAGCTCCGGTCGTGGCACCGGTCGTTCCAGCGCGCGTGGTGCTGTTCATGACGGCAGCGTCAGCCGCGGCGGCGGCCTCTTCTGCGGTCATGGCTTCCTCTTCGCCCTCCACAAGAGCTGCGTTTGAGTTGTTCGTGGAACCCGCGCCGCCCTGAGAGGCATCAACGACCCCGGGTGAGGTTGACGCAACGACGCTCTCCTCCGCCGTTGCGCCGCCCATCGACTCGCCCGCCACGTAGAACGCCGTGGGATGCCCTGTGTTGGATGCGCTGCCCGCACCGTTGGTGTAGCCGAGCACGCCCTTGCCCGCAATGGTCTCCGAAGCGAGGAAGCGGAGCCAATGCCAGCCCTCGGTGAGGTCGCTCGGCAGCCGGAGCGAGCCGGAGGTCGAGCCGGACGCGCCGATGAGCTGTGTATGCACCACGCCGGTGCCCGCCGTGCCCTGGTCGCTGTAGCCGAGCCCGTCGTCTATCTTGATGTTGAGCACCTCACCGGCCGGATAACCCGACACGGCAAACTGGATGGTGGCCCCGGGCCTGAGCTCCTTGGGCGAGACCTCCGCATAGGTGCCCGGCGTGTCAGCGCTCGCCCCGCCTTCCGGTATGCCAAAGGCGAACGAGGGCGCGGCAAGGCAGACGAGGATGAGTGCGAGCAGCAGGGCGGTTGCCCTTCTCGCACAGGCACCCCGCGCCTCAAGCCGTGTTGTCGTGTCTGTGTACATCAGAATCCTCCTTGTAGGTTGTGGGAGGGGGGACGGGGCTGGGACACCGGGGACGGGGCAACTGTCCCACTTTGGCAGCATGCAGTGTGCCAACCTGACAGGCGTCTCTGCCCAAGTGGGACAGTTGCCCCGTCCCCGGTGTCCCAGCCCCGTCCCCCTGGAGCGCAGGTTGTGTCCGCGCGTGCTCACAAAAGGGCCTCCTCCACGGCGTCTATTATGCGGTTCATGAGGAAGGGGCCGCCGGTTGAGGTCCAGAGGGAGCCGTCCACGAGGATGACGTGGCCCTCCTGATAGGCGTTAAGCTGCATGAAGCCCGGCGTCTGCACCGCCTGCTCCAGCGCCGCGCGCGCGCCTTCGAGGTCGGCTGAGCCACCGGCCTGGGGGTTGTTGACCGACGAGCCGCCGAGCGTACCGAAGAACAGATAGTCGGCGTCTATCTCGCCCAGATTCTCGAGCGAGACCGGCTCGGCGTGCCCGCGTCCGTCGTGATCCTGGTTCTCGGGCCGCCTGAGCCCCAGATCGGTGAGCACGCGCCCAGGCGGCAGCTCGTTGAGTATCATCGCGGCAGACGTGCCCTGCCAGCGCACGATGGAAAAGGTCGCCTCGCCATAGGAGGGCGCAAGCAGTGCACCAACCTCGGTGGCGTGACGCTCGTAGTCCGCTATCACCGCCTCGGCCTCTTCATTACGATTCAGGGCATCGGCCACGTGGCGGAAGTTCAGTTCCCAATCACCCCCGGCATAGCCGGTGGCCACCACGGGGGCAATCTCTTCCAGAATGGCTATGACCTCGGCGTTGTTGTTGATGCTCGTGCCGTCAACGAGGATGAGGTCGGGGCTCGCCTTGGCTATCTCCTCGTAGTTGGGATTGGCCACGGCGCCCACGACGGGAACGCTACCCGCCAGGTCGCTCAGATACGAGGGCACGCCGCTCTGGCCCCGGCCACTGGTGGTTCCCACGGGCACCACACCCAGCGCGAGCGCGCCGTCGAGTGTGGGTTCGCTCAGCGTAATCACCCGCTCGGGGTTCACCGGCACTTCTATGGGCCGGTCGTCGATATCCAGCACCGTGCGCGTCCCTCCAGCCGCGTTACCGGCGGTATCCGCCCCTGCTGCTCCCTCTTGTGTGCCGCCGCACCCAGCAAGAACGAGTGCGGCGGCACAACTCAACAGAACGAGGAAAGCGCTCGAAAGGAATAGTCGTCTCAGCATCAAAACCTCAAGTTTCCGTCTCAGCCCTGCACCTCCGCTCAGCTCCGTGCCCTGAGGCGGCGGGAGCGCTGGATGAGAATGCACGCGGCCACGGCGAGTGCTGCCACCAGCGCGGCCACGGCAATGAGGATGATGTTGACCAGCTGCGCGGAGGAGCCCGCAAGGGGCGTGTCTGTGTCGGCGAGAGTGGTGGCTCCCGTATTCGCGTTGCTGGTGGCGTTACGGCTCGTGCCTGCGGCGGTGCCGCTCGTGCCCGTGGTGCTGTCGGTGGTGCCGCTCGTGCCTCTTGCGGCAGCCGAAGCAGGCGTGGAAGAACTCGACGTGCCTCCCCCACCACCGGCGTTGTTGGTGGTGTTGTAGTAGTTGTTGACGGTTGAGCCTGCGACGGCGTCCGCGCTGCCGTTGTCACCGGTGGGTGTTTCGTCTACCGCAGCCGCCTCCACGGTATAGGTTGTCCAGCCGAGCACGGCGTACTGAGCATCGTCGGCGCCGTCGAAGTTCGCGTCACGCGCCACGATATAGTAGGTTCCCGCCTCGTCAAAGGCACCTGCGGCAAGCGCGGAACTCACCTGGTAGTTCTCATCCACCCGGAAGTTCGCGGCAGCACCCTCGCCCCACGGATAGCGTACCGAGGCTTCAAGCGCCAGCGGGCTAACCGTATCGGAGGTGCCGAGCGTCTTCAGGCTTGCGGCCTGCTCGTAGTACGCGCTCAGGTTGACCCAGTCACCGGGCCGGGAGGTGGGCAGCGTGATAACCGCCTGCGGGATGCCACCGCTCCCCTTGTCTACGTTGGCAACGATACGCCCGGCAAGCGCGCCGCTGAGGCTGGTGGCGGGGTCGAGGGGCTTGATGTTAACCGGGGGAGCGTAGGCACCCACGATGAACTTGGAGGATTCCAGAGTACGGATCTCATCACCCGCCTTAAGCGTGCCCGTGAGGAAGCGGAGCGTATGCACGCCTTCATTAAAGGCCGGAACAGAGCCGCGCGCGCCCGTCTCGGTGCCGTCGGGCAGCACGAGGTCGCAGCTGAAGCTGCCATCGGCTGCGGCATTGGCGATGGCCCAGACGGTGGTGTTGTCATGCACCTTACCCTCCGCGGTGTGCGCAAAGACCCCTTCGTCTATCTTGATGGCTACGACAGAGCCCGAGCCGTCGGGATGTTTGAATCCCGTGCCGGTGATGTGGATGGTGCCGCCGAGCTCCGCCTGCGTGGTTATCTTGACCTGAGGCCCGCCGGGTGCGGGGGTGTCGGGTACGTCGGTGCCGGTGACCGTGAGGAAGGCGCCGTCGCTCCAGGCCGCGTCCACGCTGTTCTCAAACCATGCGCGGTACTGCCTGCCATTGAAGGCGGTGACGGCGTTGGTGACCGTAAGCGTGGTGGAGGTGGCCCCCACGACGTCGGCCCAGTCCGTGCCGTTGGTGGAGAACTGCCATTTAACACTCGGTTGTGGGTTCCCGGTGGCAGCGGCGCTGAAGGTGGCCGTGCCGCCCGCAACAACTGTCTGATCGGTCGGATGGAGCGTTATAACGGGAGCGGCGGGCGCGTCCACGGTGAGCGTGGCGATGTCGGAGTCGGTGATGCCGCTGTCGTTGGTAAAGGTGGCCCGGTACTGGCTCCCCGTCCAGGAAGCCTCGGCCGGGTCGAGCTCCAGCGTGGTGGAGGTGGCACCGTCCATGCTCGCCCAGGTACTCTCGCCAGCGGCCCTGCTGTACCACTGCACGGTAGGAGCGGGATAACCACTCGCAACGGCGGTGAAGCTCACCTGTCCGCCCGGCGCCGTGGTCTGCGAGACCGGCTGCGTCGTGACGACGGGTGCCAGGGGAACGGGATCAACGATGGAGAAGTCAGCCCGATGGGTGCGGTTGACATCGCCGCTTAATAACGAGCCGGTGAGGATCTGTACCCAGTGGTCGGTGCCCGCTTCCCAGTCAGCCCAGGTGCGCCCGTCGGAAAGCGTCATGGTCTCCGGCGCTGGATAGGGTATGGTAGCCGTCCAGTTGCCCTGCGCGTCCGCCCAGACCTGAGCCAGGATGTCCGTGGCGGTAACGGTGTTGCCCCGTGAGTCCACGAGGCTGTAGATGCGGTTGATGGCGCGAGTACGATCCAGGCTGCTCGCGTCCATCTTGATGGCAATGCCCGAGCCCTCGGTACCCGCGGTATTGAGCCAGCCCGTGCCGGAGATAACGATGTCAGCACCAGCAACCAGCTCGACAGGTGCCGTATAGGTAATGGTGCGCCCCGAGGCGTCGCTGACCGTATAGGTCTCGGTGCCGACGGGGGGTGGGGTGGAGCCATCGGTCACGGTAAGCGTGGCAGTGTTGGAATCGATGGTGCCGTTGTCGTTGGTGAAGGTAGCCTTGTACTGGTTACCGGACTGCGCAAGCGTCACCGCAGTGAGGGAAAGGGTCGTGGAGTCTGCGCCAGCAATGTCCGCCCAGCCCTCGCCGTCGTTAACGTACCACTGCACCGTGGGAACAGGCGTGCCGCCCGCCTCGGCAGTGAAGGCCACATCGGTACCCACTGAGGCACTGCGGGAGACAGGCTGCGTAGTGATATAGGGCTTGCCGTCGGAAGGCTCGCCAACGGTGAGGGTAGCGGGCTCAGAGATGACCCAACCCGCCGAGTTGATGGCCCGCACGCGGTATTGGTAGCCGTTAAAGGCTTCCGTTATCGCGTTGGAGACGTTGAGCGTTGCGCTGTTGCTGCCCGTCCACTCCCAAATGGCATCATTGCCGGGCTTCTTGACCTCCCAGGCGTAGGACAGCGTATCGGAGCCGGTAGCCTCGACATTGAACGAAACAGGATCGCCTATGGTGGCACTCACAGAGGCCGGTTGCGTCGTGATGGAGGGAGCGGTGCCCGTCTCCGGGTCATGCTCCAGCCAGAGAGAGGCTCCATAGGTGCGCACGGTATCGTCCGTGAGCAGCGAGCCGGTCAAGAACTGCAATGTGAGCTTTGCGCCGGGAGTATCCGTCCAATCCTCGGCATAATAGGTTGAGGGCGGTATCTTGACGGTGGCCTTCCAACGCCCGTAGGTGGCATCGGCATAGCCGATGGCGACCACCGTGTCGTTGGCGGGGTAGACAGCGGTTTCTAGCAACATCCGAGCACTTTGACCCAAATCAAGGTTCGAGAGCTTCAGGGCGATGGTCGAGCCGAGAGTATGCGCCGAATTGAACCAACCCTCGCCGTAAATGGTGATCTCACCGCCTATGGAGGCGGTTTCGGGCACCCACATCCTGGTGGTCTCACTATAGTGATACTCGCGCCCCTCGGGTGCCCACTCCTTCTCGTCGGGGCTCGGCGTGTCAACGCCGCCGATGTTGAGCCATTCGCCCGTGACGTTTCGGTTCACTTCGCTGACACCGGCGACGGCGCCACCGGACATCGCGACGATGCGATACCAGCCCGGCTCTATCGCGGGCATTCCTGCGGCGGCAAGATCAAGCGCCGTTGCAAAGGTTCCGGCCGTCTCAAGGTCGACTCCGCTCGCGCGCATCTGCGCAAGTACGTCGAGCTTGTCCGCAACAGGCGCTTTTTCCGCGTCACTCCACGTAACAAAGTTGCCGTCGGCCTTTTCCAGCTTCAAATTGACAAGAGCACCAACGGAGAATAATGCAGAAGGACTCTTGCTGGCAAACCACCACTCGCCCTCCACCGGCACTGCGTCATCAACCGCAAAGCCCTCACCCGCACCCGATACCCGCAAAACCGCCGGTGTCGCACCGTTGTACTCGCTGATATGAAGCACCTGCTCAAAAACTTTGACCCCCGCCTCGCGAAGCGACAGCGTCGCGGTCTGGCCGGGTGTCATACCAAGCGGGATATAGCCAGAAGGGTTGGCATCGTCTGCACTCAGATGGGTAGAAATCAGTCCAGAACTACGCTGTGCCGTTCCGATGTTGTCGGTCTGCAAGACAACAGGCATACCGTTTATGCCAAGCACGGGCGAATTGTCCCGGTACAGGTAGTATGTAGTGTTTGGCTTTGCAGAGGCCAGGGACAGATCAATGAGCGTACCGGAACTCGGACAAAGCAGCGAACCGTCGTCAAGGTAGCTGCCGCCGCTGAGGGCGTGGAGTTTGACGTAGGTGCCCGGCTCTGAGCCGTTCGTGACGGTGAACTCCGTCTCGAACTCACGCAGTACTTCATAGGACTCGAAGTAGTATATGCCATCGTTGGCAGGCTCACTGCTTACCACCCGCACGCGTAGCGTATGCGTCCCGCTCTGCATGGTCGCCGGTATACTCAGGGATTGCCATGTGACAGCCCCGTCCTCGGGAACCGCGGAGGAGGCGCGCGGACCGATGTCAGTGGCATAGTACAGGTGATAGGCATGGTCGACATCGAGGAGGACGAATGTCCCCGTTTCCGCATATTTCTCCAGACCCAGGACGCTTACGGCCATGCTCCCGCCCGCTTCGTAGCTGTCCGCATCGAGAGAAAGCACGGGCTTGGACGCCACCGTGAAGGGCGTGGATATGATGCGCCGTTCCATCGTGCCGTTACCATAGGCTGCGCCGGAGAGCACGGTGAGGCTGTGTGCGCCAGCGGCAAAGCCGGGCGTGGATCCACCCGCGCCCCTGCCGGTGCCATCGGGCAACGTGACCTCGGCGGTAAAGCTGCCGTCAACCGCAACATCCGTGATGAGCGCCCAGACTTTGAGGTCGTCGTCTGAACCCTCCACCGCGTTGCCCTCCGTGTGCGCGACGGCGCCGCCGTCAATCTGCAGGGCCACAACGGGATCAGGGCCGCTGGTATCGGGATTCACGAAGCCCGTGCCTTTGACGGTTATGATGTCGCCCCATACGCCGCTTGCGGCAACGGTGATAACTGGGCCAGCGACGTTGCAGTAGATGGTGCCGGTATGGCTCCTGTTCCAACTCGTTCCCCATGCTGTCTTCGACGCATCCAGATCGGCAAAGGGGATGTACAGTGATCCCGCCACATTCGTGAACGCGCCGGCAGTAACGGTGGTCACGCTTGCGGGAATGGAGAGCGAGTCAAGCTTTTTATCGCCGTTAAAGGCGCTGGAGCCGATGGAGGTAAGGGTCGAGGGAAGCGTAACGGTCACAAGAGCCGAGCAGTCTTGAAACGCCGAACTCCCAATCGTTTTGACCCCTTTGGTAAGGGTGACAGAAACAAGACCAAAGCAATATCTGAACGCGTATGCGGGGATGGCTTCGACGCTGCCGGGAATGGTGATGTGGGTAAGTTTCTCGCAGCCCTGAAATGCGGTGTCACCAATCGTACCAACGCCATCGACAAGCGTAACGGCAACAAGGCCTTTGCAGTTGTAAAATGCGGAAGCCCCGATGGATGCCATACTGGACGGTATGAGGATGGCAGTAAGCTGTGTGCAGCCGTTAAAGGCGTGTGTGCCTATCGAAGTGACACCCTCGGGAATGATAACCGAAACAAGCGCCGTGTTCGTTCGGAATGCGTCGTTCCCGATTGTGCGAGAAACCGCATCGTCACCTTCAAGGATAACAAGCGACTCGAGGCTCGTGCAATTGCGAATTGCAGCGTTACCGATAGAGACGACACTCCCCGAAATAGTGAGTGAAACAAGAGCGTTGCAATCCCGCATTGCGGAGTTTCCAATTGAGACCACACTTTCGGCAATGCTGAATGAGGTAACGTCCGCGCAATAGGAAAACGCGAAAGCACCAATTGTGGTCACGCCCTCCGAGACGACGATGCGCTTGATGGAACTTTGGTAGTCATACCAGGGCACCGCTGTTCGCGACGTATAGTCAGCCATCGCGCCGGTGCCGCTTATGGTGAGGACGTCGTCGGAATCCAAAAGCCAGGTAACGCCTTGCTCATTGCCCGTGGCACCACAGGTGCCGGAACCCACCTCAACAACGCCTATCTGTCCGTCCCAGAATATCCTGCCGGTGTAGCCCGTGTCCCAGCCGGTTGCCCAGCCCTCAGGCCAGGCGTCGTCCGCAGGCTCGGAAATGGCAAAGGACAACGGTCCCTTGCACCCGGAAAAGGCGGAGGGCCTTATCGTCGCCACATCTGCGGGTATCGAGAGGGGGCCCAGAGACGTGCAGCCGGAAAAGGCGGAGGCTCCTATATTCGTCACTGACTCGGGAATCTCAATTGAGGTAAGGGAGGTGCAGCCAGAAAACGCTCTCGCATCAATTGTCTCTATATCACCGGAAAGAACGACCGTGGAAAGTGCCGTACAGCCGAAGAACATTTCGTACAAAGAAGGAGGAGAGCATGCTATTGTGGCCGAAACAAGCAATTCGCAGGATTTGAACGCACCACTTGCCATCGAGGTCACGGTAGCGGGGATGGTAATCGAGATAAGGCCCGAACCCGCAAAAGCGCTCCCATCAATCAGGGTCACGTTCTCAGGGATGGTAAATGTGGTGAGGGACGTGCAGTTTTGAAACGCACTCAGGGGGATAGATGTCATGCCTGAAGAGTATGTGACTTCGGCAAGAGAGGCGCAGTTGGAAAAGACAGACCAGCCCATTGTGGTTACGCTATCGGGAAGGACGATAGACGTCAGCCCTGTACTGTAAAAGGCCTGAGTGTCGATTGAAAGCAACCCCGAGGGGAGGGCAATACTGGAGAGAGAGGTGCAACGAGAAAAGGCATAGCCGCCGATCGAAGTCACTCCCGAGGGGATGCTTATCTCGGCAAGGGAACTGCACTGATTAAAGGCACCGTTGCCCAGGGAAGTCACTCCCGAGGGGATGGTGACCTCGGCAAGGGAGCCGCAATAAGCAAAAGCCCAAGCGCCCAGGGTGGTCACGCCCTCACTGACGACAACTTCTGTGATGTCCTCTCGATACTCATACCAGGGCGACCGATTCGACGGGGCATCGTTCCATGAACCCATCCGACCGGTGCCGCTTATCGTCAGTACACCGGTCTCGGTGTCCAGCGACCAGGTGACACTCGCGGAACCCGCGCCGCAGTTGCCGCTGTAGGTGTCGGCGTAAGCGGAAGTGGTGGGAGTCAGGAACGCGAGAAGCACGGTAAAGAGAGCCGTCAACGCCAGCAACCACAGCCTGCCTGACCCTCGGTTTCGTGCAAGTGGAGGAAGTGTCGTCCTACTCGCCGCTGTTACCGATACTGTTCCCATTTTTCTACCTTCTTCCTTGTCTTTTGGAGCGCTCTTTCTTTTGGAGCGCTCCTGCACTTAGCTGAACTTTTTCTCTTCGGGGTACGTTGGGCCAAGATTGACCTATCCCCTCAATGCTGGCCTAACGCACCCCCGGCTTATCTCTGTCTTGCTCTACCCATGTCAAAACTTTTAACGCAACGGGGGCAGACGCAGAAGATGCGCGTACATCCGGGTCTGCCCCCGTCGTTGAACAAACTACTCAGTCCTCATCGTCTGACAAAACGATCTCAGGAAGCTTGGGTCGTAAAACTTACGGAGATAGGTGGCCAGTAAACGTCATCTATTGTTGCTGGAGGTGCCAGGAACGTGATAACGTGGTTATCAGAAGCATAGTCGGCCGGCAGGTCTATAATGGTAGTAAACAGGCCGTCCTCACCAAGCTCAAAGCTGGTGTAGTAGGGAGGATCCTCCTGATAGTCAATCTTCATGAAGATTTCACGCTCTGCACCCCAGCTAACGATATTGTGAATCGCAATATACGGAGGCGTGCTGGGAACGTAATTAAAGACTATCTCATCCGCATAGGGGTTCTCGATGACCTCAAAGGGGTAAATGCTGCATGCTGGATTGACCTGACCCACATACACAAACTGAATCTCGGCGGCGACGTTGGGGTTTGCCGAAGAAGGAATGAGCACCGCCGTACGGTCACTCACCGGTGAACCATTGGGCACCAGCTCTCCGGTTTTTCCGTCAACCGCAAAGGTGCCCAGCAAAACAACATCAAGGCCATCCTTCAGGTTTACATTGACACTTCCCGCACTGGCATCAAAGCCGCTGGTTTCAAAGGTAAACAGCCCTCCTTGTGGGCAGGAATCAATGCCATCGATGTTCCAAGCGGCCTCATTGCCGGTATTGCCATAAGCCGTCGTGGCAGGCAGTGCCATAATGCCCAGCCCTACTACCATCAGTGCCGCAAGCAGCAGTGCCACGATCTTCTTCCTTAAACTTACCTGCGAAACGCTCTTTGTTGAATCGTACATAGTTCTACTCCATTTCTCTTTTACCCCGATCCCTCGGGGACGTGGTGGTCTTGGGTGTTCCCAAGATCCATTACAGTGGTGCCTTACGTACTGGTTAACTCGTTCGTGCCTGTTGGTGCCCTATCGTTCGTTGGCACCCTCTTCTGATAACTCTTCTCTATCAGTCGTCCACTCTCCTTCCTTTGCTCAGAGGCCGCCCAGGTCTTTCGCGGCCTGCGTTTCTTGCATCGGATACCTGCTCCCCTTTCAGGAAGCAGATACCTTGGTGGCTCCTCGTTGGTGGCCTCAGATGTTCCGAAACCTTGCACTGTTGGTGTCAACCGCCCTCCCGTTCGGTACCGCAAAGCAGAAAGGTTAAGTTAACCATATCTAACTTGTAACTCCTGATTGCCCCAATGTCAAGTGTTTCAGCAAAAAGAATTATGACGGGACGGCAACAGCTTTTTTGTTTTTGGGTGGGGGTGGTGGTTGGTGTAGCCGCGTTCGTAGGGGACGATGGCAATCGTCCCCTCATTTCAAATCGCCTTGCACTCCCTAAATGGGC
>JAISEO010000053.1 GCA_031264075.1 Coriobacteriales bacterium
GTGTGTGCGGGACGACCTGTTGGTTTTTTTTTGGGTGTATATTTCTTATGTGTTGTGTCTGTGGGGGAGGGGGTTTTTGACCCACGAACCCCAGTGGGAAAAAAGCCCCGTCCCCCCGAAGGAGTTGAGATGCAAATCGTTATAAACGGCGGCGGTAAGATTGGCGAGGAACTGGCCAATACGATGTATGCAAAAGGTCATCAGGTGGCCGTCATCGAGATAAACAGGACCAAGGTGGAGAAGCTCAGCCAGCATGTTCCCCAACAGGTGCTGCTCGTTCACGGGGACGGCTGCGACTCCGACTTTCAGCGTGACGCGGGCATTGAGGACGCAGACATCTTCGTTACGACCACCGGCGCCGACGACGTTAATATGGTTGCCTGCGAGATCGCCTCACTGGTCTTTGCCGTGCCGCGGGCCATAGCGCGCGTTTCAAACCCCAAGAACAATCGCATCTTCAGACGCATGGGCATCGAGGTCGTCTCCTCCACGACGGTCATCTCGCGCCTCATAGAGATGGAGGTTACCGAGGGCGCCGTGCACGCGCTGCTCTCCATGACCCAGGGCGATCTGGTTGTTCTGGAGGTATCGCTTACGGCAAAGCTTGCAAGCAAGGCGCCGGAGGGGAGGCGTGTCTCCGATATTTCCGGGCTTCTGCCGGACGAGAGCCTGCTCGTGGCCGTGGGGGATGGCAGCAGCCTCCACATCGTCAAGGGCAGTACCATCCTGCATCCCGGCGACACGGTCATTGCCGTAGGCAATCAGGGGAGCGAAAACGAGATACGCGAGGCGCTGAGCAAACTCTGGTAGGGGGATTTGCTATACTACTCATATCGAGCGGGCGTTGCCAAGTGGTAAGGCCCAAGCTTCCCAAGCTTGTATTCGCGGGTTCGAGTCCCGTCGCCCGCTCCAACCAGCAGAGTCCTCAAATTCTACAGACGGGACTCGAACCCGAGAGGCGTCACATGGCACGCGACTTCTTTGAGGCGACACAGGGCGCGCTTGAGCGGCTCAACCAGACCGAGCGCAAGCTCTTCGACTACGTAGTCAAGCATATGGACAGCGTCAAGGACCTCTCCATCCAGCGCTTTGCCGCCGAACGCTACCTCTCTACGACGACGATATTTCGCTTTACCCAAAAACTCGGCTTTACCGGCTACAGCGATTTCATTAACAGTCTGCTCGTGACCGAGCATCGCTCCCATACGGCTAACGTGCCCTTGGTACTCCGCAGCAAGGCTTACGCCGATGAGTATCTCAAGAACGTGATGGAGGCCGTTCGGGTCATGCCTGCCCAGAAGATAGCCCAGGTGCTTGAGGTGCTTGCGCGCAAGCCAAACGTCTACATCCTCTGCGATTCTGATGCCAACGACCTGGGGAGGTATTGCGAGAAGCTGTTCTTGGGGCTTGGCCGCAGGACCTACTTTCCGGAGGTGGCCTATCAGGTGGTGGCGCTCATGGATCTTGTCGAGAATGACGATCTGCTCATCGTTCTGTCGTATTCAGGCGAGGAACCCGCGCTCATCGAGACCGTCGAGCGGCTCCTCTACGACAAGCGCCCCTTTCTGCTGTCCATAACGCGGGCCGATAACAACACGATCCAGAACATGAGCGACGTCAACTTCTATATGTTTGCGGACGAGATAGAACTCAACGGCATCAATCTCACGTCGCAGCTTGCCATGCTGATGGTGCTTGAGCTGCTGGTCTACGAGAGTCTGGACGCCGAATAGGGCGTAGCCGCTGCCTGTGGCCGCAGCCTCCCTGCTCTCGCGCCACGCCTCGGTGACGCCGCTCCGTAACATTATTAACGCAAGAGTAAAATCATTCACAATCATTACTACTGATACAAAAAACGGCCAGAGCCCTTCCTTGGCGCGCGTTGGCGTTGTACATTGACGAAGGAACATCCGTCATTGACGTAAATCGTCAGCTGTGCCAGCCTGCGGCAGTGCTTCCTCAGCGGTATGAACAGTGTGAAGACAAGGAGAACCATCATGGCCCGTATCAAGGATTACATCGACAGCACCCCGTTTACCAAGGAAGAGCTGCTCACCATCGTAGACCTCTCCCGTGCCATCAGGGATGCCATCCAGGCCGGTTACTACCCACCGCTTCTGAAGAACCGCACCTTGGGCATGATCTTTCAACAGAGCTCGACGCGCACCCGTGTTTCCTTTGAGACCGCCATGATGCAGCTTGGCGGGCACGCGCAGTACCTCGCCCCCGGGCAGATACAGCTGGGCGGACACGAGACGCTGGAGGACACGGCCAGGGTGCTCAGCCGTCTGGTGGACGTACTCATGGCACGTGTTGACCGCCACAGCGACGTCGCGGATCTTGCCCGCTTTGCCACCGTGCCCGTCATCAACGGCATGAGCGATTACAACCATCCCACGCAGGAGCTGGGTGACCTCATCACCATCATAGATAACCTGCCCGAGGGCAAGCGGCTGGAGGACATACGGGTTAGCTTTGTGGGCGATGCCACCCAGGTCTGCGCCTCGCTCGGTTTCATCATCACAAAGATGGGCGCGCATTTTACGCAGTTTGGCCCGGTGGGCTATCAGTTGAGCGAGAAGTATCAGGACATCCTGCGCGCAAACTGCGCGGTAAGTGGCGGCAGCTTCACCATTACCGATGAGGCGGACCTGGGCTACCGCGATGCCGATTTTGTCTATACAGACGTCTGGTATGGCCTGTATGACGCTGAGCGGAGCGAGAACGAGTATCTGAGCGCGTTCATGCCTGCCTATCAGGTAACCAGCGCGGCCATGGAGATGGCGGCGCCGCACGCAAAGTTCCTGCACTGCCTGCCCGCCTCACGTGGTGTCGAGGTTACCAGCGAGGTGCTGGACGCGCCCTATTCCCTCGCTTTTGAGCAGGCGGGCAACCGGCTCACCGCGATGCGGGGCATACTCGTGTACTTTACGCCGCCTGTCGTTTTGAATGCGGCGGCAGCCGATGAGGCAAAGGCGCGCATTGAGCGCCTCATGTCCTGAGCGGAGCCGGAAGAGCGCATTGTGTTGCGAGGCGCTGGCAAGGTGTTGGCGCTGGAGAAAAAAGGAAGGTCGAACAAGGAAGGGATGAGCGGGTATGGAGAAAACGGGAAAGAAGAAGTTCAGGCTCTTTGACGCGGTGCTGGCCGCGGTCTGTATCATCTTGGTGGTGGAGGCAGCCGCACCGAGTGCCGCCATAGGCAACAGCCAGTATTTCTGGTGGCTGCTCATGTTAGTGGCGTTCTTTTTGCCGTATGGTCTGGTAAGCGCCGAGTTGGGCACCACCTATACCGGCGAGGGCGGCCTGTTTGACTGGGTTAATCGCGCCTTTGGACGCCGGTGGGGGAGCCGTGTGGCCTGGTACTACTGGGTCAACTTTGCGCTGTGGATGGCCTCGCTTGCCGTGCTCAGTATCAGCGTTATCGAGCAGGCCTTTAGCATCGAGATACCCCTCTACGTTGCGCTACCGGCAGAGCTCGCCTTTATCTGGATAGTGAGCTACCTCTCCAACCACTCGGTGGCAGAAAGTGCGATACTCATCAACATCGCCACCATCTTCAAGATCCTCATCATGGTTGCACTCGGCGTGCTGGGCATCTATTTTGCCCTCACCTTTGGGGCAGCCAACCCCATCACCTCGCCGGCCGACCTGCTCCCCAGCGCGGACGGTATCTCGTTCATCGGCATCATCATCTTCAACTTCCTCGGTTTTGAGGTGGTCACCACCTTTGCCGGCGAGATGGAGAACCCCAAAAAGCAGATTCCCAAGGCTCTGCTGCTCGGCGGCATCCTCGTGGCATTCTTCTACATCTTTGCGTCTTTTGGCATCGGCGTGGCCATCCCCCTGGACGAACTCACCGCCTCCGGCGGCCTGCTCGACAGCTTTGCCTTCTTCTTTGACAACCTCGGCATTGCCTCTGTCTTCCTCATCATCGTTGCGCTCATGTTCATCTACACGCTCATCATCAACCTGCTCTCGTGGGCCCTCGGCGTCAACTACGTGGCCATGTACGCCGCCGACAGCAACGCGCTCCCCAAGGTGTTCAGCAGGCGTAAGAAGGGCACGGAGGATGTTCCCTTTGGCGCGAGTATGGTCAACGGTGTGGTTGCGAGTGTGCTCGTGTGCATAGCGCCACTCATCACGATGGTCACCGGCGACGAGGAGATATTCTGGAGCTTCTTTGCCCTGCAGATCATCACGCTGCTCGCCTCCTATCTCATCCTGTTTCCAGCCTTCCGCAAGCTCCGGCGTACCGACCCCAACGCGGAACGCCCCTTCAAGGTGGGCGGTGGCCCCGTGCTGCTCAACCTCATCACCTGGGTGCCCATGGTGCTGCTCGTGCTCTCGCTGTTCTTCTGCATCACCTGGCCTGAGGAGGAAGGCTGGGTGGTTGATTGGACGCTGCTCGTTGGCGCGGTCGTGGCCGTGTTGGCCGGGGAGGTCATCGCTGCCGTTACCGGTCGTCAGAAAGACAGGGAATGAGCGCCTGTGCAAGCAGACTGCTTTCTGCCTGCCCGGACAGTCCGGGTAGCCTGCCAGTCCGCTGCCGAGCTTTGCCTGCCCGGGCAACCGCTCACCTCACAAGATTCGCCCCAATTCCGCAGGCTGACCAGCCACCTGCAAACCGATGGATACTCCTGTAGAGGAAAGGAACCCTCATGAAACGCCTCACATCAACTCCTGCTTCTGACGGCTTTCACATGCCCGGCGAGTTTGAACCGCACGCGGGCTGCTGGATGCTCTGGCCCGAGCGCCCTGACAACTGGCGCCTGGGTGCCAAGCCGGCGCAGGCGGCCTTTGTGGAGGTGGCCCGCGCAATCAGCCGATTCGAGCCGCTGACCGTGGGCGTGAGCGCCGCGCAGTACGACAACGCCGTCAACCTGCTGCCAGACGCGGTGCGGGTCGTCGAGCTCTCCAACAACGATTCGTGGGTGCGCGACTGCGGCCCCACCTTCGTGCGCAACGACGCCACCCGTGAGATCCGAGCGGTTGACTGGGTATTCAACGCCTGGGGCGGTCTCTATGACGGGCTCTACTTTCCGTGGGATAAGGACGACGAGGTTGCGCGCAAGATATGCGAGATAGAGCGCGTGGCGAGCTACCGTGCCGAGGGTTTTGTGCTTGAGGGCGGCTCCATTCACAGCGACGGCGAGGGCACGCTGTACACCACCGAAGAATGCCTGCTGTCTCCGGGGCGCAACCCGGAGCTCACCAAGGAACAGATAGAGGAGAAGCTCGGCAGCTATCTGGGCATCGAGAAGATAATCTGGCTCAAGGGTGGCATCTATCTGGATGAGACCAACGGCCACGTGGACAATATCTGCTGTGTGGCACAGCCCGGCACGGTGCTCCTGGCCTGGACCGACGACGAAAACGACCCGCAGTACGCAATCAGCAAGGAGAACTACGACATCCTCAAGGGCTCCACTGATGCGCGCGGCCGCGAGATACAGGTGATAAAGCTCCCGCTGCCTGCGCCCATATGCATAACCGCCGAGGAGAGCCAGGGCGTCGACGCCGTAGATGGAACGCTGCCCCGCTGTGAGGGAGACCGGCTGGCGGCATCCTACGTCAACTTCTACACTGCCAACGGAGGTCTCGTTGTACCGTCCTTTGACGACCCTAACGACGAGGTGGCTGTCGAAGTGCTGCAAGGCGTCTTTCCCGGCAGGGAGGTGGCAGTGGTGCCTGCGCGCGAGATACTGCTCGGCGGCGGCAACATTCACTGCATTACCCAGCAGCAACCAGCTTAAACGGGCGTCTTGCCAGGCCGGCCAAGGAGAACTCCCGGCTGGGCTATCCTATCGCAGCTTTGGCTGAGTCCTTCAGGCTCTTCTGATTCGATCTTTCGTGGCTTGCTCCGGAGCAGGCCTCAAGGCTTGCTTTGAGGGGGCACGCTATTTCAGTCATCTTCAGAGGCAAAACCAGTGGCTCGGTGTATACTGTTCCTAATGGCAATCAAGCCAACGGAGGTAGTCAGGATAGCAGGCCACGACAGCAGACCACGTTAGTAAAATCGAGGCACAACAGCGGAACCATACGACCCCGTCCAAGCCGTATTCTCTCCTGTTTCTGCCCGGCTTCACCGATCAGCTTCATACGATGAGGAGGACATCATGGAGAGGACACATCCCAATCTCTGCAAGCCCATCACCCTGGGCAACACGACGTTTCGCAATCGTATGTTCGGAGCGCCGCTGGGTGCCACGGACATCACCGCCGACTTCAGCCTGGGGCCGCGGAGCCTGGGCTTCTACGAGCTTAGGGCCAAGGGCGGCGCGGCCAACGTGACCGTGAGCGAGCTGGTCGTCCATCCCCCAACCGACGCGTCGCATATGCTGCACATCGGCCTGGATGTTCCCGGTCAGCTGGCGAGCTTTACCTATACGGCAGACGCCATCCGCCGCCACGGGGCCGTGCCGAGCATCGAACTCTCGCACTCCGGGCAGTACGCGGGCACCTATCTGCTCGACAAGAACAAGAAGGCGGGCCTCAACCAGTGGGGAGCAAGCGACGGCGTGCGCCCCGACGGCATCCCCGTCAAGGCCCTGAGCACAGAGCAACTCGCCGACATCGTCCGGGCCTATGGTGAGGCGGCGGCGCTCGCCAAGCGTGCCGGCTTTGGCATGATAATGGTGCACGGCGGCCACGGATGGCTCATCAACCAGTTCCTCTCCCCGTATTTCAATAAGCGGGAAGACGAATACGGCGGCTCGTTTGCGCACCGCACGCGTCTGGCGCGAGAGGTGCTGCTCAGTGTGCGCGAGGCCGTGGGCCCGGGCTTTCCGCTGGAGTTTCGCATGAGCGGCTCCGAGCTGTTCGAGGGCGGCTATGACCTTGAGGAGGGCTGGCGCATAGCCCAGGCGGTGGAGGACATCGTAGACCTCATTCATGTTTCTGCGGGCTCCTATCAGTTTGGCTTTGCCATCACGCATCCCTCGATGTTCAAGGACCACGGCCTCAACGTGTACCTCGCCGAGGAGATAAAGAAGCACGTGAGCATCCCTGTGGCGACCATCGGGGCGCTCTCCGACCCGGACCAGATGGAGGAGATCATCCGCTCAGGCAAGGCCGACATCGTCTACATGGCGCGCGGCATGCTTGCCGACCCGGAATTTGCCAACAAGGTCATGGCTAACCGCACTGACGAGTGCATTCGCTGCCTACGCTGCTACGTGTGCATGGCCGAGCGGCCCGTGACCCAGACGCGAAGGTGCGCCATCAACCCGCGCGTGGGGCGCGAGCACGAGACGATGTATATCGGCCCCGCCCAGCACCCTCGCAAGGTGCTGGTAGCCGGCGGGGGTATCGCGGGCATGGTGGCCGCCGTAACCGCCGCCGACCGGGGACACCGCGTTGTGCTCTGCGAGAAGAGCGACGCCCTGGGCGGCATCCTTAAGAGCGAGCAGGCCCTGCCCTTCAAATACGATATGTATCTGCTGGGGCAGAGCTATGCCCTCCTCATGGAGCGGAAGGGTGTAGACATACGCCTGAATACCGAGGTCACGGCCGAATATGCCGAGGCGGAAGGTGCTGATGCGCTCATAGTGGCCGTTGGCTCCGAACCCATCGTGCCGCCGCTGCCGGGCATCGACGGCGAGCAGGTTGTGCTCGTCAACGACTATTACCTGAGCGAGGACGTCGTAGGCCAGCGGGTCGTGGTACTCGGCGGGGGCCTCTCGGGGAGCGAGTGCGCCCTGCACCTCAAACAGGAAGGCAGGGACGTCACCCTCGTTGAGATGCGCAACGAGATGGCCCTTGATGCCAACATCCGCAACCGTCCCATCCTGCTTGCCGAGCTTGCAAAGGCCGAGGTCGATGAGCGGCCTTCCTGCAGGGGGCTCGAGATTACGGACGAGGGTCTGGTGTGTGAGGACGAAGTCGGCAACAGGCTGCTCTTGGAGGCCGACACGATAATCTGTGCCGTAGGGCAGCGGCCGCGCACGGCAGCGGTGGACACGCTGCGCGATGCGGCCCCCTTCGTGCGCGTCATCGGCGATGCCGTGCGGGCCTCCACCATCACCAATGCGGTGTACGAGGGCTTTTACGCTGCGCTGGATATATAGGCCTCACTGTCTAACACCCTTGTAAGCTTGTTGATACGATAGGCCTTTCGATCATCGAGCCCTGTTTGCGCGCGCGTTGCTCACAGCGCTTCAAAATACCGCTTGACATACCCAGTAAAGTCAGCTAAACTTATAAAATTGCTATAAAAAGCAAGGAACGATTGAGACAGCTGAAGGAGAACATGCGGGGAATGGCGGCAAGCACAACGCTGTGCGCGAACCGCAAACCGCGAACCGCAAACGCACTGTTCCCTTGATGCTCAGAAGATGGAGGAGGTTGATATATGTTGCACGCACCACGTGCATGGCTCTGTAAGCCGTGCGCTATACGCATTCAGGCAACACAGTGTCTGCGAATGTATCAGACGGCCCGTTAACCGTCAACTGAAAGCGGGCCGTCTACGCAACCCGAGTGGGCTGCCCTCTCATTATAACAATCTTCCAGGGTAGTCCGCCTTCAATCTTGAGTTATCGATTTGATTTGATTGAAAGGACTTACATGATGACCCAGATTCATCCTATTACAGAACCAAGACCTGCGCGAAACGTGGTGGCCACCGTGCCATACGCTGCGGCACACGGTCCTGGCACACACACTACTTCATCCAAAACCCACTATGGCAGCTTGTTGGCCGACCCTCGCCGGATCCTCGCCCTGGCGCTTGCACTCCTGCTGGCACTGCAGTTGACAGGCATCGCAGCCCTGGCAGGCACCCAGGCCCACGCCGCTGATCCACAGGAGATCGTCGGGCTGCCAACAGCCCCAGCGCCCTATGCCTGGAGCCGCACAGCCGTTGAGACGACGGGCGACTTCTTTGCCGACACCTATAACGGTGTAGGCGCCGGCAGTGTGTTTGAGGATGTCACCGTAGACAGGCTGGCAGACATTCTCAGTGCCGCCGGTGACTATTATGTTGTCTTTGCCAACCCCAACACTGCCTCCGGGCAGGTTATTCTGGCAGACATCAACGCACAGGCCAAGGCTGCTGGCATCACCAGGATCTACCACTTCAATCCGGTGGTGGACAACTTCCGTTTGGACATCACCTCTACCGACCCTGCAATCAGGGATATCACCAGCGGCAGCTGGTCCACCGGCATCACCGGTGGGGCGGAGGGCACCAGCTTTGCCACTATTCCCCATTCCATTGGCGGTATTTACACCTACATCAAATCCCTGCTGCCCGTCTACTATGCGGACAATAACACGGCAGAGGATCAGGCGACCAGGGCGGTCTTTGATGGCTACACCTCGCAGCAGACCCTGCTTTTTCGGTTTCATAAGGACAACCACACCGATCTTCCTGCTGCGGCCAGCATAGACGCCACCTACCTGTTTGGCGAGGCAGACGGCACGGTAAGCTACAGTGAGACGGCCGAGGCCGCAAAGATTGCCCCGGTGTTCCAGGGCAGCTCGGGTTCTGTGCCTGCCGATACGCGTAGCGAGTACCAATTCATCACCAGAGGCTTTGCCGCCACCGGTGCCAGTCCGGCCATCAGTGCTGCCGATTATCCCGATGGCGCAGGCTTCAATCTTGACTCTGTCACCTTTGAGGAAGTGTTCAACCTCCTCAACTCGTCAGGCGAGCACAGCTTCTACTTCTTTGCCTTCGGCTGCGGTGACACCAAGGCGCTCATTGCCAAGGCAGCGTTGGCCGCCAAGGCAAACGGTACCACGTTGTATCTGGTGGATGGCTCACTTGGCGGATCGATACGCTACAAGGGCGGCAGTGATATCGACGTGCTGTCAAGCAGCACCTCCAACGCCTGGCTTAACATCCGCCTGGGCAATAGTACTGATCCAACATCTGCCCAGAAGCAACTCAGCTACCTCTATGGCGAACTGGTCAACGGCTACTTTGGCGACGGTTTCATCACGCAGAACAGTTTTGCAAAGGCCTCAAACAACATCCAGTATTATGTCAACGGCGACATCGGCAATCCTGACGCGCTCACCAACGGCTTCAAGCAGGACGGTGCCACCAGGCCTTACGCGCCGCGTTTGCAGTATCCCATCCTGCTCACCTACAACAAGGCCTATGTGGAGCCGGTGACACTCGACACCACGGCAATCAAGGTCACGAAGAACCAGGACGGCGTTGTTACGGGAGTGACCGAGTACATGGGCAGCGTAGCCAAGCAGGATTCCAGCTATAACACCGATGCATTCACCCCCTATGTCAACGTTACCAATCCGCAGTATCTGGCCGCACAGAGGGCAACGCAGCAACTGGCAACCGAAGAGTTCACCACCCTGGGCACGCCCACTATCACCAGTGACGACCCAAACGGCCTGCCGGTCATCGGCGTAGCGCTCCATGCCAATACCGGTACCTGGGTGCCAACGCCGAGCAGCTTCAGCTACCAGTGGTTCTCGTTTGATGATCCCATCAGCGACGCAACCGGGGCCAGCTATATTCCCGTCATTGAGGACTATTGCAATGAGATAAGCGTCAAGGTTACCGCTCACCTCAGCGGCTACGAGGATGCCACGGTGCAGTCCGACTTTGTTCAACCGGAGCCCGCAGAATACAGCGATGCCACCGTGTACTTTGAGGGTGCGTCAGAGGCTGTGGTTGGTGCTGAGGTAGAGTACGAGCTTGGCCTGGGCAACATTGCCGGTCCTGCTGCCTTTGAAGCAACTGTCACGGCCAGCGATGAGTTGCAGCTCAAGTCTGTTGTAGCTCTGGACGACGAGTGGATAGCTGCCGTGATAGCCACAGACAGCGACAACACCAAAAAAATCGTCTTTGGGCCTCGGGTCTCGGATCCTGAAGCGAGCCTGTACGCAGCTGCACCACAGCTCAAACTCGTGTATACCGCAACAGCCGCTGGCTCGGCAACCGTCACGCTGCAAAGTGTGCGTGCTGCCGCCATAACCGGCTTCGTGGATAACATCGCCCAGGTTGTCTGGGCACCCGTTGACGCACCGCAGGGAGACAAGGCGGTTATCACCACCACGGTTGAAGAGGCCCAGAGCAGCTCTGAGCGTTTTGACTTTAACCAGGACGACGAAGTCGACCTTCTCGACCTCGCCTTTGCCAAGGCCTATTATGGCGCCTCTGCCGAAGTTGGCGGAGACCTCTGGGATGTTGCTCTGGAGCACGGCATTGATGTGGATGAGAGCGGCGAGATCGATGTTGCCGACCTCATTATCATCATCAACAATATCTACGGCCTCCAGGAAAACGGTGCCTGATGCGTCTCACTCCACAACGACGTATCACCCGCTTGTATGGGCTGGCGCTGAGCCTGGCGCTGGCCCTGGCTCTGGCGTGCGCGGCACCTGTTGCCGCGCACGCCGTGGAGGTGCCGGACGGTGTTGCCGAGGTGAGCATACCGATTGTTCTGGTAACCGGCAGTGAAGCTATCGCCGGTGCCGAGTTGGAGTTCAGCTTCTCAAACGGGCTGGAATACGTCAGGTACCAACCGGCAGACGGCATCGAGAACCCGGTGTCCAATGCACAGGGAGGCACCCAGCACCTTGGGTTCTTTTCGCTTGACAACAGGTATGTTCCCACCGATGAGAGGCTGAGTTTTGGCAGTCTGATATTCAACTATACGGGGGTCGAGCCTCAGAGTATCTCAGTCACTGAGATTGCACTGCACACCAGGACCGGTGCTGGCACAAACACGGAGGTCGTGAGCCAAAAGACCACCAATGCTGTCACCATCCCCGTGACCCGCGCCAGCGTAGCAGGCGGGAGCGACTCCGGTGCAGATGGTGCCACAGGCGATCCTTCACCATCCACTCTTCCTGCTGGCGGTACACAGACACCGGCAGTTGGCAGCGGGGCAGCGGCGGGCGAGACGGATGCCGTTGAGCTGGATGCCGATGACGGGGCAGGCGTGTCCGGCTCCGCCTTGGCATCCCGAGGACAGGCTGTCAATACCGCAATCCCCGACGCAGATGCCCCGCTGTCTGGGGGAGGACTGCCTGGAGGCTCAGAACAGTTACCGCTTGTAGTGGGAACAGTGCTCATAGCCGCGGTTATTGCCGCAGGGGTTCTGTACTACGTCTTCTCCCGGAAAAAGGAACGCAAGGGTGAAGAAGCCCAAAGTCAGCAGCAGGCCTGACCGAGGCTTGACCCGGACTGACTCAGGGGAGGCGCGCGTTCTGACCAAGGGCGCCTCCCCGGTTTGGCAGAAACAGGGAACAGTAACATGAGAAAGGTTGCGAAGATTTTGCAAGGGACAGAAGACAGCAGGCGAAAGCCTCAACCGCGTCAACGGTTTGGCGTGCGCAGAGCCGCTGTGATTGCCCTGGCGGTCATGATGGTTCTTTCGACCGTGGGCGCACCGCTTGCTTCGGCCAGGCCTGTGTATGCCGAGGCCGAGATACCGCCAGGCGTGAGCGCGGACGAGGGCAGGGATCCCATAACCGTAGCGGCCCTAAGTAGCTTCACCACCCTTGGCACGCCCACTCTCACCAGTGACGACCCAAAGGGCCTGCCGGTCATCGGTGTTGCGCTGCGCGCTCTCCCCGGCACCTGGCTACCTGAGCCGAGCAGCTTCAGCTACCAGTGGTTCTCGTATGAAGAGCCAATCAGCGGCGCAACCGGGGCCGCCTATGTGCCTGTTATTGATGACTGGTGCAATGAGATAAGCGTCAAGGTTACCGCTCATCGTAGCGGCTACGAGGATGCCACGGTACAGTCCGGCTTTGTCCAACCGGAGCCCTTCGAGGACGACGGCGGTACCGGTAACGGTGACACGGGCAAGGGCGATGACGGCACGGGCCATACAGGCGATGATGACGGTGGCGCTGGTGATAACACCGGCGATAAAGACGATGAAGGTGATGAGGACAGCAGCGATTTTCGCAGCACCTATTATCCCTGGGCCGTGCACGCTGCCACCGGCAACTATCTCCAGGACAACTACGATGAGGTTCCCGCAGTGCACAGCTTTGAATCGGTAACACAGGAGCGACTGCTTGATATTCTCAGCAGCGCGGGCGATTACTACCTCGTTTTTGGTGGGCCGAGCAGAGTGAGTTCTCAAAGGATCCTGCCCCTGATAAACCAGCAGGCCCAAAGCGCCGGTATCACCAGGATATATCACTTTGATCCTCTGATTGACGGATATCAGGCTGATATCACTGTTCCTGACAGCCCGTACCGGACTTCTCAGTCCATCAGCGCGCTCTGGGATCGTATCACCGCCCTTTTGCCCACCGGCGAACCCCTGGCGAGCTATGACCTCACCGATACCCTGTTCTTCAGGTATCACGCAAACCCGCAGAACCTCGGGAGCCGCGGCGCGATACCAGCTTTCTACCGCTTTACCGCCGCACAGGCACAGGCCTTTGACGAGGCCAGCGAGAGGTCTGCCATTGACCGGGTGTTCAGGAACGGCAGCACCGTTGTGCTCTCAAGCGTGCGCACAGACCTGCAGTTCTTCAACAGGGTGTACAATGCCTCGGCCACTCTGGTCAACTCCCGGATGCCCGAGCAGGACTACAAGGTCGATGCTGCGTCCATCACACTGTTTGACGGCCTCACAGAATCAAACTTCAAACTGCATCAGATAAGCTTTGCGGAACTGCAGAACCTGTACAACACTCCCGGCGAGCACATCATTTTCTTCGGTGCCAGCTGGTGCCATAACACGCAGGCCATTATCGGTACCGTGGCCGCCGAGGCAGCCAGAAACCCAAACATCAGCACTGTGTATGTCTACGACACCACGCTGGGCAATCAAGTAAGCTTTGGTACCGGCGCAAACAACGACAGGGCCACGGCCTATTCCAGCGTTTTCAACACCCGCAACGGTGCCAAGGACGGGCCCGCCGGAAACAACAATCTCAGCTACGTATACGGAGAGGCTGTGCGGCCCCTGGGCAGCTTTCTCAGTGAGAACAACACCAATAAAACCGGCTCGATAGAGTTTTACGCCAATGGCGATCTCAGCGGGACAAGCCCGGTGAGTTCTGTGTTGCCCTGGAATGCCACGGGCCTGACCCCGGCAGCCAGCATCAACGCCATTCGTTTGCAGTTGCCGTTTCTCGTGGCTTATGACAAGGACTCAGGCAGCAGCAACAAGGCGGTTCGGCAATGGCTCCACCAACAAACCAGCGCGGCCAATGAGGGCAAATACCTGGAGTACATGCTCGAGCTGGCCTGGGTGCGTGCGGGAGGATGCACATCTGCCGCTGAGGCCGCTGCCAAAGGAGTGACGGCTGCCTATGAGAGCACGAGGGTCTTCCGAAACGGCGGCATTACCAACGACGAAGGCCTGACTATCGCTCAGGCGGGTGCCCGGGCAATCGCCCAGGTCAACCATGTTCTGCAGGTCAGCGGCAAAGAGGATACTACCGGGGAGAGTGACAAGGGAGAGTCTGGCGTAGAGGAGCCAGGCTCAGGGTCAGAGAACGCACCGGCTGCTACGCCTGAGGCAACTCCCAACCCTGGCTCAGCGGCTGCAATACCCATTACCTTCAGGCAGGGCGCAGGCACTTCTTCGGCAGCTACGACCCGTACAGCTTCTGCAGCCCTCGCCGACGGGGACACAGGCTCTGAATCGTCCAACAGGGCAACAGGAACAAGACAGGCATCGCTGGGGATTCCCGAGGCGGCAACGCCGCTCGGCGATGTGTCTGCTGCGTCGTCAAGCGCCGGCACTACGGACTTCAGGCTGCCGTTGGCGGTAGCTTTATTGCTGACAGCCCTGGCTGTATTTGCCGCAATCGGCATCAAGACCGGTTTTATTGCGAGGCCAGTGCCCAAGAAGATACAAGAAGAAGGAGGTGCCTGACGTGGGTTTTGAGGATGAAGTATCAGATCTCGGCTTTGATATCATATCCGCCAGCGCCCTGCTGGCTGTTGTCGCAATCTTTCTTTTTATATTCCTGCTGAGGACCAAGCTGAAGCTGGGCTTTACCAAGACTGTTTTGGGCGCAATGATAGTCGGCGTTGGCATTGGCCTTCTGTTCAGCGGTCACGTTGAGTGGATCAGGCCAATCGGCACAATCTATATATCAGTCTTAACGGCGATAGTTGCGCCGCTGATTATAGTCTCCATTCTCAGCAGCATTACCTCGCTGGGTTCGCTTGCAAAACTCAGGGGCATCGGCACACGTTCGGTGTTCTGGCTGCTCGTTACCACGGCACTGTCAATTGTCCTGGCCCTGGCATTTGGCCTGCTCTTTGATTTGGGCCGCGGCGGCGAAGTGGCGGCAGAAGGCTTCAATACCGAGATTTACGAGAACACCATCGTGCCCATAACCAAGGTCATCACCGACCTCTTTCCCAGTAACATCGTCAACGACATAGGCCAGGGACATATTATCCCCATGATCCTGTTTACTGTCCTGATTGCGGTTTCGTATGTGCTGGTGGCAGCAAAGCACAGAGAAAAGGTCGAGCCCTTCAAAAACCTTGTCGAAGCCCTGAGACTGATCGTATTCAAGGCCGTTGAGTTCATTATCGAGCTGACACCCTATGCGGTTGTAGGCTTGGTTGCGGTAAGTATCGGCACCAAGTTTACGAGCGGCCTGCTGTGGTCGTTGGGCCTGATGCTGCTCGTCTCCTTTGTTGTCTTTGCCCTTGACATCTGGGTGATAGGCGGTGTTCTGGTCAGGGTCTTTGCCGACCTCAATCCGCTCAGGTTCTTCAGAAAAATCATCCCGGCCCAAATCGTGGCCTTCTCCACCCAGGCCAGCGCCGGCACCTTGCCGGTGACGACCAGGGTCTTGCAGGAGGAGGTTGGGGTCGGCAGCGAGGTGGCCAACTTTACAGCGCCGCTGGGCACGACTATCGGCATGCCGGGCTGTGCGGGTATCTGGCCCATACTGACGGCGATTTACGGCATCAACGCCCTGGGTATCAGCTACGGCCCGGTGGATTATGTGATCCTGGCAGCTGTCTGCCTGCTTGTCTCACTGGGCACGGCTGGGGTGCCCGGCACGGCAACTATCACCACCACGACGGTCTTGGCCGCCGTTGGCCTCCCGCTGGAGATACTGGTAATCACGATTCCCATAGCTGCCATTGCCGATACCGGGCGCACAGCCACCAACGTCAGTGCCGCGATGATTGCCAGTGCAATCGTTGCCCGCCAGGTAAACGACCTCCATGAGGAGGTATTCAACAGGCCCGAGGCCCGAGGGGCAAGTCTCAGCCCTGCTTTAGATACTACTGGCACACTGCGGGAGGAAGCACTCCGGCCAAACGCAGCACAGACACAGAGTGTGGGCGAGGGAGCATCATTACTAGAAAGGGAAGATGACCATGCAAGTAAAGATCAGGCCGCAGTTTTCCAGAGCCGTCACAGCCTTGGCGATGTTTGTAGCTCTGGCATTGGTATTGCTGAGCTTTAGTTTTCCGCATCTGGGCTATGCCTTCAACGGGTATTTGGAGGACTGCGATTTTGACGCCTACGACGATGAGACGCATGCGCCGGTACCGTGGTACGGCTTTGACGAGACCAAAGGCGACGTAGTTCCCGCAGACTGGGATGGCGTTGCCGGCTCATACGTGTTTAAGGCACCGCCTGCCTCGACCGATGCCCCGGACAACACGGCCAACAGTCCGGCCGCGGATAGCCCACCTTCAAACTCTACGCAAGGCAACGCAGCTGTAGTCTCCCCTGACGACAGCACCAACAATGCCGAAGCGGCAGAAGCTCTGGAGGCTGCCGGCCCAGAGGGTTCTACAGAGGCTGCGATAGCCAATACTCCCACTCCGTTGGCGAGCCTCTCTCCCGCTGCTGCGGCAATCGTAGCTGTCAAAGGAACGCTGGACGTTGCTCCACAGAGCGGTGCTGTCTATGCTCCAGGGTCTGAAGTCATCATAAAAGGGGACGGCTTTGCTGGCAGCGTCGAAGAGCTGGATCTGCGCCTCGGCTCCGAGAATCCGCAGGCATTGGCAAAGGTGTCAACAACCGTAGACGGCGCCTTTGAGGCCACCGTAAAGCTCCCCGAAAGGCTTGAGCCAGGCAAACACGACATCATAGTCTATTACGAGGACAGCCCGATTGTTAAACGGACGATTGACGTGGTTGAAGCTGCGCCCGGATCCGCACCTGCAGGCGATAGTCTGTTTGTCGGAAGCATCCTCCTCGCAAGTCTGGCTATCGTAGGCGCTGGCGCCCTGTTGGGCTGGCGTGTCACCAAAAAGAAGCGTCTGAGCGATCGCGCCAAAGCCTGAATGACACGACGAAGAGGCCCTCTGCCAACATTGGAATGATCAGGTCTTTCCTGAGCGCAATCGAATGCTTTGGGAGACACGATTCCCTGCCATGAAAGGAAGGTGAGGCATGGAGTCCTTTGAACTGGGACTGTTTATCCAGTAACTTCTCCCCCGTGAAGGGAGCGACAGAACTGCTCCGCCGTCATGCCGTGGCAGGTGATATTTCAATCCACGCTCCCTGTGAGGGGAGCGACGATGCTTTCCAACTCCGAGTTCATCGTGATGCTATTTCAATCCACGCTCCCTGTGAGGGGAGCGACCCAGGATGGCGCAAGGCTTACCAATACCTGGATATTTTACTGGATGCCTCTCACACGCATCACAATGGGATAAACTGAACCCATGAGAAAACCCGATGTGATAGTCCCACCGAACCACCCCAATCCGCCAGAGCCTCACGAGATTGAGGCCGCATGGATACTCGCCAGGCATTACAGCACAGCAGTGGAGTTTCTTGTTCCCATAGATGGCTATGGGATAAAAACTCCGGACTTTGTGATGGACGGTGTATTGTGGGAATTGAAGAGCCCTCTCGGAAAATCAAGAAACACCATAGGAAACCAGTTCATGAAAGCGTCCCGGCAGTCACGTCATATCATCATTGATGCCCAGCGTACCCGGATTGACGACGATACGATTATAACGCGCATAAGATTAGAGATGGTCAAAAACCGGAAGATCAAGAAGGTTCTCATCATCAAAAAGAGCCAAAAGGTGGTAGAAATCTCCAGTTGAGTATGGTAGTATGGTTACTTACAGGGAGACCGGGCGTAACGGATGTTTCGTCAAAGGAGTACCCTGAACCTGGGGAAAGGCCGGGCAGCGGACGCGCTGTCAAAGGAGCATTCCCTGATAAGCACAACGCCCCTTTGGCCAAGAGCCACAGGGGCTTTGCTTTAAATGCCGTCATGCTGGGTTGGTGCTGGTTGTTCCCGATAAACGTTCAACCCATCTGAAGACACTTCCAAGGCGTATGCTTATCGACTGCTTCCTCGAGATGAAATCCTTGCACAGGAAGATTATCGATGGGACGTAGAGAACAATTTTTCCATTGTCTATTCTGATCAAGAAGTCAAACGAACTTTGGAAGGAATCATCAGCCGGTTGCTTCTTGGTGGGACAGAAGATATGACCGATAGCGATAGCGAATCGGTCGGAGCCTCCTTGATGTAAAGTCGTGGGTTAGGCGATAATCGGTTTGCCATACAAACCCGGTAAGTCGCTTACCACATACAATTAAGGAGGCTCCATGCGTTATTTTACCAGTATCGGCATCGATATCCGGGCTGCCATTCGGTAGCGCGCTGTCGAGTTGGTACAGGTACGTTCTGCTCAACCCAGAAATCTCGTAGTCTATCACCTTTGAGTATATGAACGATTCAACGTCTGAGTCCCTTTGACACGAGAACTCCTGAAGTTGCCTTTCAAGGAGTTCTCGTGGGTATCCGCTGATGATCAGCTCTCGCAAGGATTGTAACTCAGGCTGATGAGTCACGTTTGTACTTTCGCTCCAAAGCCAGCATGAACTTTTTGGGGTCGCCCCAAGGCGTTACCCGTCTGGCCGGCTTTGAGGGATGGGCGTCCTCATGCTCAATGGCGGCAATCAACCTGTCTGCTGCCTCATCGTCGAGATAAATCGTCCTGCCAATACTTTCTGTTGCCATAAGCGACCTCCTTTCTGTTTTTTGACTATTCTGATATTATCACTTCTATCAAGCTGGCAATTACCAGAACTGCCGATCATTTCCATCATTTTGATTCCTGGTCAAAGGGCAATTCTGCCACGTGCAGCTACAAACTGCTATCGAAGCGCTGTTCAATCGAACCCCCCGTGTTGCCTCAAAATAGAAAGTAGCTGAAATGCCCCTTGACTTCCCAAAAAGATTGCCTACAATTAAATAGCGTACAATTAAAAAGGAGGTTCGGAAATGTCGATCTACGATTTCACGGTCAAGGACACACAGGACAACGACGTCTCGCTCTCGCAGTATAAGGGCAAGGTGCTGCTCATCGTCAATACTGCTACCAAGTGTGGGTTTACCCCGCAATACGCTGAGCTGCAGAAGCTCTATGAAAGGTACCGGGAGAGCGGCTTTGAGATCCTGGACTTTCCCTGTAACCAATTTGGGAGCCAGGCACCAGGTACGGCAGAAGAGATTGGTGCCTTCTGTACCGGGCGCTTCGGCATCACTTTTAAGCAATTTGCCAAAATCGACGTTAACGGTGCCAACGAGAGCCCGCTCTACACGTGGCTCAAGGCGCAGAAAGGCGGCTTGGGAGGCAGGAACATCAAGTGGAATTTTTCCAAGTTTCTTGTTGACGGCAGCGGTAAGGTCGTCGGTCGCTACGGCTCCACCAAGACACCCGAGGCGCTGGACAAGGAGATCGCGAGGCTGTTGGGCGTGTAGCTTGCGGCATGTCTGTGACGCTACTCACTTTCCAGACAGCGCTAAAATAAATCCAACGCACAGCATCAGCATAACGCTTAGAGGCAGCCATGATACCCCGCATACGAATACCTCACACGCCGCACACGAAAGGAGAGCTGCCCATGAAATACGAAGTCCTCAAACTGGAGAACCAACTCTGCTTTCCGCTGTACGCCGCTTCTAAAGAGGTGGTCAAGCGCTACCGGCCCTATCTTGATGAGATAGGGCTGACCTACACGCAGTACATCACGATGATGGTGCTCTGGGAACACAAGACCGTCAACGTCAAGACACTCGGCAGCTTCCTGCACCTTGACTCGGGAACCCTCACGCCGCTCTTGAAGAAACTTGAGGCAAAGGGCTACCTTACGCGCAAACGCTCAGACACAGACGAGCGTAAACTGGAGATCCGCATCACAGAGGGCGGCGAGGCGCTCAACGAGCGCGCACAGACTATCCCCACGCAACTGGCATCCTGCCTCAATCTCAGCAGCGAGGAGGTGGCCACCCTCTACGGGCTGTTATACAAGATGCTTGAGGGATAGGGGATGTTGCTTCGGAGGATTATTGAGAGTACTTGGGTCAACCTTTCACTCTCAAGTGCTGAGATTGTTCTTGAGATTGTCAAACGATATGCCGCCAGTCGCGTCTGGAATAGAGCACCCTGGCTACGTCTACCGACTTGGTTTTATTATCAACGGTATAAAAAGCTAGGTAGTTTTTGATTATCACTTTTCTGAACCCTGCCAGTGCCAGCGCCTCATCCTGGACTAACGGATGAATCTCCGGCATGGTCGAGAGCTTTTTGAGAGCTGATTCGATTATTCCCAACATATTCTCTGCTGCTCCAGGTGCCGACAAATCGCTGGAGATGTAGCGAATGATGCCTCTGATGTCACGTTCAGCCAACTCCGAAAGATTGACCTTATAGCGTTCCATCTGCCAAGTCCTGCCTTATGTTGGACATTGCATCATGCAAGGGCTTCTTTCTTCCTGCCCTGATGCTGGCCTGACCATCTGCCAGGAGTTGATACAGCTCCTTCTTGCCGGTCAGATCCTCAAAAACGTCAATGCTCATCACAGCAAGGTCGCCTCGGCCATTCTTGGTTATGAACACAGGCTCGCCAGTATCGTGGCAGACAGTAGAGACCTCGTTATAATGATTGCGCAGATCGGTGCTCGATTTAATCAATGGCATGGTGTACCTCCTCACATATTCTAAAGATATTCTAGCATAATTACTCTAGCATGTCTAAGCAAAACAACCTGAACTATCAGAGGCTTCTCCTTTCCAAAATAATTGGAACGCTGCCACTCTTTGTATTACACGAGTGGTACAATACAGCCGAAAGAAAAATCACAGTCAGGAGCAGGCATCATGTCAACAGTAAACACTTCAATACGAATGAGCGAAGCGCTCTTTGGTCGGGTCAAAGAGGAGGCTGCCTTCAACGGTGTCTCGCTCAATGCCTTTATCGTGGATCTATTGACGGAAAAGATCCAAGATGAAGAAGATTACCATGACGCAATGAGTGTGCTCAAAGAGAATAACCAGAGTATCTCCAGAGAAGAAATCCTCAAAAAGTATGTCTCGTAAATACAGCTGGAGCTTTGACGAGAAAGCAGAGAAGCAATTTCGCAAGCTTGATACACCCATTCAGGTAAGAATCCTCAAATGGATGGAATCAAATATTCAAGGCTGCGAGAATCCTCGACTGTTTGGCAAGGCGTTGGAAGGGGAATATGAGAATCTGTGGCGTTACAGAATTGGAAAGTATTGTCTTGTCGCGGACATCAAGGAGGGGATTTTCAAGGTGTTGGTGGTTAAGGTTGGCAAAAGAAGTGATGTTTACCGTAGGTAGAACGAACTCTTTAGAATGCGAGACACCCAGCTAGAACGCAGCAGTACTGGCATTGTATTGCAAAGAGCTCCGGGAGTTATATTGCGTTGCGATATACGCTATGAGACGCGGTTGATGGGCACCTCTCCTGCCGCCACGCGGGCGATATTCTCCCATACGATTCTGTGTGCGCGGTGGAACATGCCCTCGGTTATGCCGCCGATGTGCGGCGAGAAGACGATGCGGCCTGTAATGGCCTCGGGTAGATTCAGAAGGGGATGGTCAGCGGTAACCGGCTCGGGATACAGGGTGTCAAGGCCAGCCGCTGCGATGTGTCCTGAGGAAAGCGCGGTAGCAAGCGCCTCCTGATTGACGATCTCGCCACGTGCGGTGTTGATGAGGATGGAGCCGCGCTTCATGGCTGCGAGGAAGGACTCGTTCACCATGCCTCGCGTAGCATCGGTCACCGGCACGTGGATACTGACGATGTCGCTTGCGGGCAGCAGATCGCACAGAGGCTCGAAGTGGGCGCCGAGCCGCTTCTCCTCATCAAACGAAAGCGGCGTCCGTTTATAATACGCCAAGGTGCAGCCCCAGTTGGCAAGCCGGTCCATCGTTGAGCGTGCAATATCACCGGCACCGATGAAGCCAATGGAGCAATCACCCAGCTCCCGTATGCCCTCAACCATCAGCCGCTCCTTTGTCTGTATCTGCTGGCCGCAGCGCACCGCAGCGTCGCCATTGACCACATCGCGCAGGCAGGCGAGCATGAGGAGTATCGTCTGTTCGGCAACCGCCCCGGCATTCACACCCCTGCAGTTACAGACTGGCACACCACAGATGCGTGCGGCCTTCAAATCTATGGCATGGTAGGCCACTCCCTCGGAATGAATGAGTCTGAGGTGAGCCATAGACTCAATAAGCTGGGCGGAGACGGGGCTGATTGCGTCTGCCATGATGAAGTCGGCATCTGCCGCCAGCCTGAGTATCTCCTCATCGCTTGTGCCACGCTGAGCGACGACGCGCTCGACCTCCTGAGTTATCTCAAGCGCGGGCAGATACTTGTTGACACGCGCCTCATCACCAATGACCAATAGCTTCATCTGGCTCTCCCTTCTGTAGTTTAAGGCCGACATACGTGCTCCTTCTTCGCCAAACCAACATAGGGCAACTCACTCAATCTTGACCCTACAGCAGGTTCTTCGGCAGAGAGAAAGGGAGAAAGGCGAAACTCTATCCCTCTTCTACCCCATCACCCTCCCGATGAGCTTCAGCCCTGCGCCAAACCAGAACGGTTCGAGGCGCTTTCTCACCTCGGTGAGTTCTGTGGGAATCCTGATATGCTGCGGGCATTTGCTCTCGCATGCTCCGCACTGCACGCAGTTGCTAACGCGCATGCCCTGCGAATGGAGCGCGTCGGTGCTCGTGAGGTATTGCGTCATCCCTGTGACAAAGTCGTTTGCGTAGCTTGCGTTGTACGCCGCGAAGCAGCCGGGGATATTGACATTCTTAGGGCAGGGCATACAGTAGTTACAGCCCGTGCACGGCACCTTGTAGCTTTCCTCAAAGACGGCCCTGACCTTGTCGAAGACTGCAAGCTCTTCCTCTGTGAGCGAGCCCAGGTCTGTGGCCTCGGCGGTCTTGATATTGTCGGTGAGCTGTTCGGGCGCGTTCATTCCCGAGAGCACGAGGGTCACCTCGGGCTGGCTCCAGAGCCATCGCAGGGCCCAGGCAGCAGGGGTGATGCCAGGGTTAGCCTCATAAAAGAGCTTTACGGCCTTCGGGGGAAGACCATTCGCGAGCTTGCCGCCCAGCAATGGCTCCATGATGACTACCGGCAGGCCCTTTTCGTGAGCCCTGAGCAGACCGGCGCGTCCCGCCTGATAATTCTCGTTCATGTAGTTGTACTGAATCTGGCACAGTTCCCACGGGTAGAGCTCGAGCAATTCCAAAAACGCCGCCTGGCTGCCGTGGAAGGAAAACCCGACATGGCGGATCTCTCCCGTGGCCTTTTTTCTGGCGAGCCATTCCTCCAGACCGATGGCTGCCACCGCGTCCCAGGCCGCAACATCGGACACGTTGTGAATCAGATAGTAGTCGAGGTAGCTTGTTTTCAGTCGTTTGAGCTGCTCGTTGAAGAAGCGGTCGAAGTCCTCAGGACGCTTACATCTGCTATGGGGCAGCTTCGTTGCTATAAAGACCTGCTCCCGCACCTTGTTTTCGTGCAGAATCCTGCCGAGCGTGTCTTCGCTTCCCGTATAGACATAGGCGGTGTCAAAGTAGTTTACACCCTGCTTGATTGCGTCGAGCACCAAGCCTTCGCTTTTAGCGTAGTCAATGCTGATTCCGCGTGGAAACCGCATACAGCCAAATCCCAGCGCAGACAGCGCAGTGCCCGATTGTGGATCATCACGGTAGTGCATGCTCCTCCTCCTACCCTTTTGCGTTTCGTGAAGGACTTGCTTCCTCCACCTGTCTCGCTCTCTTTGTTGCCTTCGCCCGTCCAGTCCGTCCAGCTTGCTTCGCTTTCTCAGAATGCTCCGTCTGCCCCACCTCTGCTATTTGCTTCGTCTTGCTCGCTCTGCCCGCCCTACCTCTTCCCTTCTCAGCTTCTGCTTGCACTGGGTACTCACACCGCTTGCGTAGTTCCTCGATATGGTTGACGAGTGACACGAGCTCACCCCAGGCCCCGCCGAGTTTCAGGTGATAGAAGTTCATCGTGCCCTGTCTGCGAAGCCCAATGACCTCAGCGTCGAGCAGGATCCTGATGTGATGCGACACGGCGGGGCGGGAGAGGTGCGTCTTTTCGGTAATCTCGCCCACGCGCATACCCCCGTCGCAGCCAGTACCGGCGAGCACGGCGACTATAGTCTGTCGCGTCTCGTCGCCAAGCGCAATCAGCAGCCTGCGACAGCTTGCAAATTGCTCAAGCATCATCCTGCTGTCTGTGCCATACACGCATCCCATGGGGCCACCTCATCTCCTTCACCGTTCTCTCGTGTGTCGGTTTGCTCATGCCTCACGTATCAGTTCAACCTCGGTTCGACCTTAGCTGCAAGGCTTACCATTATAAGGCCTGCAAAGTAGTATATCTGATTAAAGGTTCAAACGTTCGTTTATTTGGACTATTGTATATCAGATTCGATACTCTGTGATGTGGAACGGGACAAATGCGGCCAAAAAATAAACAATGTCAATCTTATAAGATTGCTGCTATGATATGATACGATGTGCAGTACCCAGGTACACGAAGAAACATCGGAAGAGAAAGGTAGCAGCATGGCTTTGAAACCGGCAATAGGAGTTATCGGCGGGTTAGGCCCCCAGGCCTCCGCGCTGTTGTATCAGCTGCTCGTGGACAGGGCTCGCTACCATACGGACCTGCGAGACACGGCGGACTATCCGCGAATCGTGCTGGTGTCCACGTCCATCCCCAATTATCTCTCCACGGGCGAGGCAACCGATCCGGCCATCATGGCCCAGGTCATAGGCCTGGTGCAGGAGGAGGTCAGGGTATTGGAGCAGGCAGGCTCCATCGTCATCGGCATCGCCTGTAATACCGCGCATCTGGCCCTTGACGCACTGCAGGCGGTTACCTCGGTGCCCTTCCTCTCCATCATGGATCTGATGCAGGATGCCGCACGGCCCTTCAAGCGCCCCGGGTTGCTCTCTACCCGCCTCACCAAGCAGACGGGCCTCTACGACACCGTACATCCCGCCCTCTTCGTGCCCGACGACAGCGTTCTGGAGCAGGCGGAGACCTGGGTCTTCAAGCTTCTCGACGGTTCCCTCACGCCAGAGGACGCTGAGGAGTTCCATCGCTTTGTTGAGGACTATCAGAAGACCAACGAGCTGGACGCCGTGTTATTGGCGTGCACGGAACTGCCTGTCGTCTATGGCCCTGCGAATAGGCCTTCAATCGTCTCGACGCTCGATGTTCTTGCCGACGGCCTGCTCAGTTACTATTACCGTCACGTTTGAGTGCCGGCTCGCCGTACCCCATGCCCCAGGCTTTCCTGCGTACCACCGCAAATGAAACTCAACTGACCCAAGCTCTATCTACCTGCCCGTCGCTCCGGAGGTCCCCATGCCCATAACCAAAAGAGATTCCTTCCTGCTCATCCTGACCATCGTCGTCATTGAGTTTGTCAGCGGCTACCTGCAGGGCTTCTACGAGCCCCTGCTACCCAAGTTTGCCTCCGAGCTCGACATCGACGCGTCCAACCTCAGCCTCTTTAATGTGCTGCCCACGGCCGTCGGTGCGCTGTTCGTGCCCTTCTTCACGCGGCTCGGCGACATCCGGGGCTATCGCAAGATACTGCGCATCGCCATCTCCACGGTTTTTCTGGCGAGCATCGCCGTGCTTGCGGGCGTGGCCATGGACTCCTGGCTCCTGGTATGCGTGGGCCGCACCTTCTTTGGTGCCGTGCCCGTGTGGCTGCCGCTGCACATCGCCCTCGTGCACGCCAAGACACGCGGGGAGCGGGCAACCAAGGCGGTCAGCGCCATCGTCGCCACGGTTACGGTGGGCACGGTCTTCGGTACGGCCACCTCGGGGCCGCTGTACGAGCTCTTTGCGCAGAATCTCACCACCACCGTAGCGCTTATTCCTGTGCTGACCTTTTTGGCGGTGCTGCTGGTCTTCTTTGTCATGCCGGAGTTTGTGAGCGGCGCACATCCGTATATCGACGTGCGCGGGTTCGTGCTCCTGGCTGCCGTGATGTTCCTCGCCATCTTTGGATTCGTGGAGATCGTTGAGGGAGGCCTGGACACCGCCATTGGCTCGGTGCTGCTCATAGCGGCCCTCATCATCGGCATCTTCTGGTTTCGCTTTGAGAAGAAGCAGGAATACCCTGCCATTGATGTGCGCCTGCTGCTCAGCCGCTCCATGGCACCGCTCTATGTGGCCGCCATCTGCATGGGAGCGGTGTTCTTTGGCTTCCTCTCGCCCATCGCCACCTACCTCGCCCACGCGCCCGAGGCGGGCTTTGGCTTTGGCTTTGAGCCGCTCTTTCAGTCGGCGGCGCAGACGGCCATCCTCTTCTGCACGGTCGTCGCGGCCGTTCTCGTGCCCTTCATTCTCAAAAGGCTCTCTCCCAAAACCGCCCTGGCCACGGGCTTCGTGCTCGGCATCATCGGCTTTGTGCAATTTGCGCTGCTGCCCGACTCCCTCCCGCAGCTCGTGGCCTTCATCGTCCTCATCGGACTCGGCATCGGCATCATCAATGCAGCCATTCCCGTGCTCATCCCCGAGCGGGCCCCACAGGACCAACGCGGCATCGCCACCGGCCTCTATAACTCCTCGCAGACCCTCGGCGGAGCACTCGGCGGCGGGCTGTTCCTCTCGCTTTTGAAGATAGGCAGCCTGGAGGGGGTGGACTCGGCGCTCGCCATTACCAAAGTGGGCTATACTAGCGTGTGGTTTGCCTGTGCTGCTTTCTTCGTCATAGGTCTCGTCGTCGTTGTGGTCTTTCTTGCCAAAGTCAAACGACCGTATGAGCAAACAGACGAAGAGAAGCCCTTGGAGCCGACAGAGCGCGAAGAGATGGAGTAGGAGCAGCCCTGGCCAAAAAAGGCAGGGCGGGAGAAGAACAAGGCAACCAGACACCGGCCCAGAGGCCAAAGCGAGAAATCAACCCAAAAGTAGGAGGGTTACACCATGAAGAAGATAGCAATCATCGGCGGCGGAGCGGCAGGCAGTGGGGCGGTCTGGCAGCTGTATAAGAAGCTCGGTGCCGAGGTCGAGGTCACGGTCTTTGAGCGCAGGGAGCACGTGGGAGGCCGCGCCTGGGATCTCAGCTTTGCCGGCTGCCATATGGAGGTCGGCGGCGTACTCTTTCACTCCACCGGACAGATAACCACGGAAATGATGGAGTATACGGGCTGCAAAGAGGCCCAACCCTCGCTTTCCATCGACGGCAAGGACGAGACCTACGCGTTTTGGACGGACAGGGGCTTTCCCATCGTTGTGCATACCTCGCTCTTCTCCATGGCCTTTGGCATCCTGAGGCACGTGGGTATTCCCAGCGCGCTCAGGGTAACCAACAGGGCTGTCAAGATGGCCGAGCAGTACGAAGGCGTCTACAAAGAGCTCAGGGAGCACGCACCCTTTGCCACGCCCCAGGCGCTCTTTGGTGAGCTGGGGCTGCTCGAACCCACGCACATCTCCACGGCTGACTACTTCAGGCAGATAAAGGTCAATGACCGCATGACCTATGACGTGGTGGAGGCCATCACGCACAATATGTACAACCAGGGCGCGGAGATGAATGCCCTGGCCTCGCTCGTGGGCCTTGCCGGTGCGGGCCTGGCTGGCGGGCATCTGTACGTTGTCGAGGGAGGCAACTGGACGCTCTACGACAAGATGATTAAGAAGACCGGTACGCGGCTGCTCGCGGACACCAAGGTGGAGAAGATTCTCATCACCAGCACACCGGAGGGGCCGCGCCCCTTTGCCTACAGCCTGCTTGCCGATGATGGCGAGAGTTTTGAGGCCGACGCGGTCATACTGGCCGCCCCTCCCGCGCTGGCCGATCTCAGCATAGAGCTTGACGGGGAGCCCTTTGAGCTTACGGCCTATCCCTATCAGGAGGTGCAGACCACGCTGGTGGTAGGCGAGCTTAACCCGGAGTACTTCGGCCAGAAGCCCGGCGCGCATATGCCCAGCACCATCTTTACGGCATCCAGCGCGCCTGCTCCCTTCAAGTCCATCGGCACCACCGGCTGGTCGCCAGACTACAACAGCCGCATCTATAAGATATTCAGCGCGGATCACGTCATGACGGAGGCGGAGTTACACGAGATATTCACCAATATCCTCGATACTCACGTGCTGGTCTGGCGCGGCGCCTATCCCGTACTCACGCCAAACATCGATCACCTGCCCTTTGAGCTTAACCGGGGCCTTTATTTTGCCAATGCCCTGGAGACCGTTGCCGGCTCCCTTGAGGTGGAAACGGTTGGCGGGGTCAACGCGGCCAATTGCTGTGTGGAGTATCTGGCTGTGGCGTAGACTTGTAAAGATGACATACGATATACCCGGTAGGCTCCCTGGATTCCACCATCTACAATGCCGACGGGTTTATCTGGATGTATTCGCCGGAAGAAATCAACTATGACTTTGAAGCTGGTGGTGGTGAGTAGGAGCTGAGGGAAGACCACTTCCGTAGGGGACGGCGTCCTTGATGTCCCGCCACAGCTGAATCTCCCCTGTCAGCCCTGTCTCATGCCGCAAGGTATTTCTTTCGCTGGTTCTTGAAGATAATCACCGGTGGCCATCCTAGCCGCAAGAGTATGAGGTTTAAGAGCAGTCTCCCTTCCCCGTTATCTCAGAGCATATCGAGGTGTCCGGGCTGTTCAAGCTGTGGCTGGCATCCTTTGTTTATCTCTACGCCTCTATTACTGCCAAAATGGTGTTACGCAGAGCGGAAGTATCTGCCAAAATAGTGTTGAAGAGTCCCTATCAATCTGCCATAATGGTGTACGTACACCTCAAATGTACTAACGATTTGGTGTTTGCCTGGTAAACTGCCTGGTAAAAGTAGTGCTAAAGGATGGTAAGAGTGAAGCGGAAACTCTATAAACAGCTGTTGGATTGGAAGATGCGTGGCAGCATAAAGCCCCTGATGCTCATCGGTGCCAGGCAAGTCGGAAAAACTTGGTTAATCAGGGAGTTCTGCAAGAGGGAGTTTGGCGATTATCTGGAAATCAACCTCTTTAACCGTCCGGACATCATCGATCTGTTCAGCGAAGACATTGCAGTGGAATTGAAGATCGCAAGGCTCAGCTTGTATCTTGGGCGCTCTATTGACTTTGAGAGCACCGTGTTGTTCTTTGACGAGATACAGGAATCTGAAGACGCGGTCTTTCTTTTGAAATACTTTGCAGAATCAGAGGTGCCTTACAAGATAATCTGCGCCGGTTCGCTCCTCGGGGTTAAAATCAATCGCTTCAGCAAGCCTTTTCCCGTGGGCCAGGTCGAGAAACTCCATCTGTACCCCCTGGATTTTGAGGAGTTCATGATTGCATCGGGCGAGGAGCTTCTTGTGGAGGAGATTCGCGCCTGTTATGACAGTGACAGGCACATGCCGGATCCGCTACACGGTATCTGCCTTGAGCGTTACCGGTCATATCTCTGTGTTGGCGGTATGCCGGCAGCGGTAAGCGACTTTGTTGCCAAAGGCAAGGATGTGTTGCGTTTTGACGCCAGGATCCTCACCGATATTCGTACGGACTATCTGAGTGATATGACCAGGCACATCCGTGCTCCCATAGAAAGTACTCGTATCGAGGCAATATATACTTCTCTGCCTTCTCAGCTGGCAAACCAGAGCGGTAAGTTCCAATACGCAAAGGTCAGACAGGGGGCAAAAAACCGTGAATACTATTCTGCCCTCGATTGGCTGGTATCCAGCGAGATGGTATTTCTCTGCCCACAGGTCACCTTACCCAGCAAGCCCTTGCGCGGGTTTGAGCGCGAGGGCTTTTTCAAGGTCTTTTTGAACGACTGTGGTCTGCTGTGCAATGCACTGGGCGTGTTGTTCCCGGATATCATGCTCAACCGCGACCTGCCCTTTAAGGGGATTATCGCTGAGAATTATGTTGCCACCCAGCTTGTTGCCAGTGGACATGCCCTCTTTTATTGGCATAGCGGCAACGAGGCGGAGGTAGATTTTCTGAGAGAGGTGCCCGAGGGCGTTGTCCCCCTTGAGGTCAAATCCGGTGATAACAAGCGCTCGGCCAGCCTGCGATCCTATGTGCAAACGTACAAGCCCCCCTATTCAATCAGACTGACCGCAAGGAACTTTGGTTATACAAACAAGATAAAGTCCGTGCCCCTCTACGCTGCGTTTTGTATCGCATAAGGAACTCATTCATATGACGATTCTTTTGCCTTTGCCACTGTCTTTGGTAGAGCTCCTTCTTCTTGGCGCGCCTGAAATCAGAACACCACTCTTATCGTAGGACTTTTCAGGTACAGCGGAGCTGGAAACTGGAATATTAATCTGGTTGGTTCGAACTCAGCAGGAACAACGATTTTTAACGCCGACGGGTTTCTGTACTCTCTGCTTTTGGGAGCGAACAACGGAGATCCTGTGATCATCGTCACCTACAAGATGAAAGAGGTCACGGGCTGCACGACCATGCAACAGCTTTACGCCAAAATCCAAAATGAAACCAGTACGGCTTACGATGCTAACGAGGGCTATCGCGTTTACCATCTTGTCAGACCCTGATTGAACAGCATCCCTGAAACACTATCTGGCGAATAGACAGACCCTTTCTTTTGTCCAGCTCAAGGCCGCAGAACTGTTGTTGGAATATTGTCCGTTTGTTGCTCTGTATGCAGAAATAATCCGCTCTCTGAACTGTCACTCTTGGGTGTGCTTTCCAGCACATACGCCCGCGCGATGGCCGCAGGACACCGGCCTTCTATACCTGCTCTTCCAGATGCAGCTTGTCATGGGGAGAGCGGCCTTGGGTGTGTTGGAGCAGGGCGAATTCGTCGTATTCTTCGATGCCCAGCGATGCGAGTATCTGGTTGATGTTCTGGCGGTTGGGCGGCACAAGGCGGTCGCGCACCCAGGCAAGGGACTGCCGTTCGTCGAGATTGTAGGTGCCCTGTTGGATGTAGAGCGCCAGCGACAGGGGAGTGTCTTCCCAGTTGCGCTCGGGGTTGATCTCCAGGTGCCAGGCAGCGGTTTCCGGCGCATAGCTCAACGTGCCAAAGTCCACGCCGGCGTCATCGGTTATCAAGTAGTTCCTGAGCACGTCTCATCCTTTGTACCAGGAGTTCCAGGATCTTTTCCCTGTGCCATGAGGGAAAGTCCTCGTCTTCCCCAAAGACCTTGAATAACGCCTCACTGAGTTCCTCCTTGCTGAGTGTGGGCACGCGCAGGCAGGCGTCTTCGATCAGCACGAGATTGTCCTCCAGATAGCGGGTACCAAAGTCGCTGTTGGTGATGTAGTTCGTCAGTACATCAAAGGCCAGTATCTCCTTCTTTCGATTAGTGAGGGGCGCAAAGAACGAGACACCATTATCAAAGAGCGGGGCCAGCTCCAGCCCGCCATTCTTGATGAACTCCAGGTTATTGCAATGCCGGTCACGGTTGTAGATGAGATAGTCAAAGAGCAGCATCTCGTCGGCGCGCTGGCCAAAGCCGCTACGTCGCAAGAACTCCAGACGTGTCTCGCCTGGCAACTTCTGGGTCTCATACACCCGCTCAAAGGGCACCTTGGACATGCCAGCAGGCAGGAAGTCGGCGGCCTTCTGCACAAAGGTGGTGTACTCACGCCCGTTGTGAACAAGACGCGCCTTAAGCACCTCGCTGTCCAGTACGTCAAAGCCCAGGAGCATGCCCACGCGCGACGCGAGATATTCATACACGCTCTCAAAGCCCACAAAGCCGCGCTCGTCGTCATAGTTTGAGAGCTTGAGATAGTACGTGATGCCTTCAATCTCACAGGACGCCTTCAGGTAAGCCCCGCCGCTGGTATAGCTCGTGAGATTACGTTCCCAATACACATCTGTAAGATCGATGACATCCATAGCTAGGGATTGTAGCAGATACGGGTGTTGCACCGTGCTGGCTCTTGTTTGCCATCGATCTTCCTGACCAAATCAACAAAGACAAATTCTTGTTGTCGTTGCTCGCCCTCCGCAATGCAATAACAAAAACTCTGGCACCTATGCCTGCCTCGCCTGTGTTCGGAGCACGTATGGGTATACAGATATTATCATTGGACGCTTTACATCTGCTCGGTTATAATTACGTACAACAAAAGGGGCCACGACAAGCCCGAAAAGCCATA
>JAISEO010000026.1 GCA_031264075.1 Coriobacteriales bacterium
ATTTCTTCTAAATCTGACATATTTCCTCCAAAATCAATAACGCTGTTTGAACCATTTGTTTTGTGACCAGCTGCTCTAAGTTCATCATATAAGTTGGAGTCACATACATGTTCAACCGCAATTTTGCCCAGGCCCATCAATCTACTGTCTAGGTATCAAGATGTATGCGAAGCCATAAAGAGTACCTTGGTATTATAATGGAACAGAACAGCATTTGGGTATTGTTAGGAAACGTTTGAGGCGGGAGATAAGATTAATGAAAACAGTTATATTGGCCGGTGGGTATGGCTCTCGTATAAGTGAGGAGAGCCACCTCCGCCCCAAACCAATGATTGAGATCGGCATGCAGCCGGTTCTCTGGCATATCATGAAGTCGTATTCGTATTATGGCCATAATGACTTCGTGATATGCGCCGGCTATATGCAGCATGTGATAAAGGAGTACTTCTCGAACTATTACCTTCATAGGGCCGACATTACCTTTGATTTTGCCAAGAACAACGAGATGACGATCCATAACAATGTCGCCGAGTCCTGGCGTGTCACCGTCGTTGACACGGGGCTGGACACCATGACCGGCGGGCGCATCAGGCGCATCAAGGACTACGTCGATGGCGAGGCGTTCATGATGACCTATGGGGACGGGGTCTGTGATTTGGATATAGGGGGCCTTCTTGAGTTCCATAAGAGGCATGGGAAGATAGCGACGCTGACCGCGATCCAGCCAGGGGGTCGCTTCGGCGTGCTGGAGACATCCGAGGAGGGCCTGATCCGCCAGTTCGCTGAAAAGCACATTGATGACGGGGGGTGGATCAACGGCGGGTTCATGGTTCTTGAGCCGGAGGTGTTCGACTACATCGAAGGCGATAGCACCGTTTTCGAGCGTGGGCCGCTTGAAAGGCTTGCAAGCGACGGGCAGCTTGTCGCATATAAGCACAAGGGGTTCTGGCAATGCATGGATACGTTGCGCGACAAGCTCTACCTGGACGGCTTGATAGGCAAGAACGCCGCTCCATGGATCAAGTGGTGAGGCGGAGCTGCTCGGAACTCTTCAGGCTGTCGAATGGCGGGGCCTGGTATCATGGTTGTTGGGAGGTCGAGTGATTGACAAAGAATTTTACCGAGGAAAGCGTGTGTTTCTGACCGGGCACACGGGCTTCAAAGGCGCATGGATGAGCCATCTGCTGGTGCAGGCCGGTGCTTTGGTGACCGGCTACAGCCTCAGGCCGCCGACGCAACCGAGCTTGTTTGCCCTGGCAGGGCTTGAGGACAGGATGGCCTCTGTCCTTGGGGATATCCGCAATCCTCAGGACTTGAAGGCGGCGTTTGACAAAGCTCAGCCGGAGATAGTGTTCCATCTTGCGGCGCAGCCTATCGTCCGGGACAGCTACAAGGAGCCGGCCCTCACCTATGAGACCAATGTCATGGGCACGGTAAACCTCTTGGAATGTGTACGCCTGTCCTCTTGCGTCAGGAGCTTCCTCAACGTGACAACGGACAAGGTGTATGAGAATAAAGAGTGGGAATGGGGCTACCGCGAGAACGAGCCGCTGGACGGCTTCGACCCGTATTCCAATTCAAAAAGCTGTTCTGAATTGGTGACGCACGGCTATGCAGGCAGCTTTTTCGCTGACAGGGACGTCGCGCTGTCCACCGCCCGTGCGGGCAACGTCATCGGAGGCGGGGATTTCGCGAACGACCGCGTCATCCCTGACTGCATCCGGGCGGTCAGGGAGGGGAAGCCCGTCTTTGTCCGCAACCCCCACTCCACCCGGCCCTATCAGCATGTGCTGGAGCCGATAGCCGCCTACCTGATGATAGCCGCGCGGCAGTATGGAGATAGGGGTGTTGCCGGCTGGTATAACGTCGGCCCCGATGAGTGCGACTGCGTGACGACCGGGGAGCTGGCGGATATGTTCTGCAGGCACTGGGGCGGCGGGGCGCGTTGGGAAACCGGCGCTGTTGAGGGTCCTCATGAGGCGAGCTGCCTTAAACTTGACTGCTCGAAGATCAAAAAGGCCTTCGGCTGGCATCCTCGGTGGCACATAGAGGAGGCGGTTGGAAAGACCTGCGAATGGACAAAGGCATGGTTGGCCGGAGAGGACGTCTCCCTCGTCATGGATCGGCAGACGGCAGACTATCTGGAGTCAAGATGAGACGGGTGTTAGTAACAGGTGCAAGGGGGTTTGTTGGCGGCGCTGTCACCCGATACCTCTGCTCGAAGGGCGTCGAGGTTGTTGCGCTCGTGCGGGAGGACGCCAGCAAAGGGCGGACAGACCTCCCTATGTCTGTCATCACCGTGCCGTTTGATATCTCCTCTGTAGAGGGATATGCACAATTCATCCCCAAGAACGACTATGATGTCTTCTACCATTTCGCCTGGAGCGGCAGCGCGGGCTCCGCGAGGGCTGACGTGGCGCTGCAGCTTGACAACGCGAAGTGGGCCGTGGACTGCCTGCGGCTTGCGGAAAGGCTCGGCTGCAAGCGATTCGTCGGTGCCGGCTCGATTGTGGAACATGAAACGATGGCCGCTGCATACACGAGAGGGAACAAGCCAGGTCTTGGCTATGTATATGGGGGAGGAAAGCTCATCTCTCATGTGATGTGCGCCTCTGTCGCCGCCGATGTCGGCATTGATTTGATATGCCCTGTACTAACGAATGCCTACGGCCCAGGAGAGGTAAGCCCCAGGCTGGTAAATACTACTCTGCGGAAATGCCTGCAAAGAGAGAGTCCACAATTCACTTCTGGAACTCAGAATTATGACTTTGTCTACATTGATGATGTTGCTAGGGCCTTCTACCTGATCGCCGAGAACGGCAGGCCCTTCAACGAGTACCTTATCGGGAGCTCTACTGCCAGGCCTTTGAAGGAGTTCTTGCTTGAGATGCAGAAGGCCGTTGCCCCGGATGTGGAGTTCATCTTTGGTGACATTCCGTTTACGGGCATAGATTTGCCACTTTCAGCTTTTGACTGTTCCGTTACTGAGAGAGATACGGGTTTTTGCGCTGAGGTGAGTTTTGCTGAAGGAGCTTGTAGAACAATGCAATGGATTAAAGAACAGGAGACTGAGTGAACACACTATTTGGATTTGAAGAAACAGAAATCCCCGGTTTGATCGTAGTAACGCCTTTTAATGCGGAGGACATGCGCGGGTCTTTTACCAAGGACTATTCACGTGAGGTTTTTAATCAACAGGGCATCAGTTATGAACTTGCTGAGATTTTTTATGCCACATCATATCGAGGAGTGATACGTGGACTCCATTTCCAAAGAGAAATACAACAGCCCAAGTTGGTTCGCTGTATATGGGGTAGGGTTTTTGATGTGGTTGTTGATTTACGAAAAGAAAGCGCGCAGTTTAAGAAGTGGCTATTCTTTGAGCTTACCGGCGATAACCATCAAGAGATACTGATACCTGCCGGATGCGCCCATGGCTATCTGGTGTTGGAAGAGTCTATTGTCTCCTACAAATGCGCCGAGAGGTTCTACGGCGAGTACGACGACGGTATCCTGTGGAATGACTCGGACATCGGCATTGCGTGGCCGCTTGAGCTGATCGGCGGGGAAGGCAACGTCATCCTGGCAGACAAGGACAAGAACCTCCAGTCCTTTATGGAGTTTATGGAGCGTTATGGCGGGTTCTGAGTTCGATGCCTTGGTCGTCGGGGCCGGTCTCACCGGCAGCGTGGTTGCGCGCTGTCTGGCGGAGCGCGGCAAGCGTGTTGTCATTTGGGACCGCCGTGGGCATATCGGCGGGAACATGTATGACTACCAAGACGAGTTTGGGATACTCGTCCATAGGTACGGTCCGCACACCTTCCATACAAACGACAAGTCCCTCCTCGATTTCATGGGCAGGTTCGCCCGATGGACGCCCTATCGCCTGGCCTGCGGCGCGGTCATCGACAAGGTCGAGACGCCTACGCCCTTCAACTTTCGGACTATCGACCAGTTCTTCTCGGATACTTGTGCAAAAGACATCAAGGCGCGCCTTGCCGAGGCGTTCGGTGTGCGAGGGGCCGTGACCGTGCTGGAGGCTTTGGAGAGCCCGGATCAGGTTGTCAGAAACTATGCCCAGTGGCTGTTTGAAAAGGACTACAGTCTCTACACCGCAAAACAATGGGGTGTTTCGGCCGAGGAGATTGACCCCAGTGTGCTCAAGCGGGTTCCTCTGCGTCTGTCATATGAAGAGGGTTATTTCGACGACGAGTATCAGGTGATGCCGGCGACAAGCTACACTAGCTTTTTCAGAGCGCTGCTTGACCACCCGCTCATTCAGGTGGAATTGGGAGTCGAGGCGACAGACAGGTTGAAGGCAGACGGGGGCAGGCTCCTGCTTGACGGAGCCCCCTTGGAGAGCCCCTTTGTCTATACGGGCGCCCTGGACGAGCTTTTTGGCTACCGGGAAGGACACCTGCCCTACCGCTCGCTTCGCTTTGAGTGGAAGCATGAAAACATTGAGAGCCTGCAAAGCTACCCCGTAGTCGCGTACCCGCAGGCGGAAGGCTTTACACGCATCACCGAGTACAAAAAGCTTCCCGTACAGGATGTGTCAGGCACAACCTATGCGGTTGAGTATCCTCAGACGTATCACGCAGACAGCGGAGCAGAGCCTTATTATCCGGTGCTCACGGAGGAGAGCCAAAAGCAATACCGCCGCTACGTTTTAGCGGCAACGAACATAGCGAACCTGTTCCCCTGCGGAAGGCTCGCGGACTTCAAGTACTACAACATGGATCAGGCCCTGGCACGGGCACTTGAAGTCGCGGAGTCTATCACGACAGTCAGTTTATGCAGGCTGTAATCTGAGGAGGTATATCGGGGATGAATGAATCGATCCGCTCAATACTGTTCCGTCCTGCGTCGCGTATGCGTGCGGACATCCAGGCGCTGAGGGCTATCGCTGTGCTCGCCGTTGTTGCCTACCATCTTTGGCCGACGCGTTTGGCTGGTGGCTTCATGGGCGTAGACGTGTTCTTCGTGATCTCGGGCTACCTGATGACTATGACGATCTGGAAGGGCGTCAGGGAGGTCAACCGCCCGGGCGGGCATAGGCTTAGGGATTCCGTCGGCTACCTCCTCGGCTTCTATGCCCGGCGCATCAAAAGGCTTGCGCCGGCCGCCACAGTCTGCCTGCTGGCGATACTGGCAGTGGTTCGCATCATTGGCAACTTTGGCCTGCAGATGGCGACCGCTCCCCAGGTGTTTGCTAGCACTATCTTCATGCAGAACTGGTTCTTGGCCAGCCAGGCGGCTGACTACCTCGGGGCGGGCGCAGGGGCAACGGCCGTGCAGCACTTCTGGAGCCTATCGATAGAGGAGCAATTCTACATGCTCTGGCCTTTGTTGCTCCTGCTGGCGGGACTGTTTGTATTCACGAGGCCGACGGACGGGAAGCCGGAGCGCGGAGGGCAGGAGTCGCAGGTTGAGGATTCTGCGAAAGGGCGGGATGCTGTCATCCCGCTTGCCGTGATCCTCCTTTTCACTGCGGCCAGCTTCGCCTATGGGCTTTACCTGACCTACAATAATCCGGCGGCGGCCTATCTCGTGACGCCCGCTCGGATATGGGAGCTCTCCCTGGGTGGGATCATCGTTTTTCTCCCCGCTCTAAAACATCGGGGTCTGCGCTTAGCCCTGCCCTGGCTCGGGGTTGCCCTCATCACGTACGCGCTGCTCAACAGCACATCGGTGCCCTTCCCCGGCTGGTACGCCCTTATACCGACCCTCGGGGCCCTGCTCGTAATCCATGGAGGGGGGGGGGCCTCTGGGCCTCAAGCGGCCGGCGAGGGCAAGGCTCATCCTCTCTCCTTCGCCAGTCTCTCCCGCTTTCGCCCCGCCCAGTTCTTCGGCGACATCTCGTACTCGCTCTACCTTTACCATTGGCCCCTCTTGGTGCTCGCGCCGTTTGTCCTGCCGCTTCCAGATCACAGTGCAAGGCTCATTGAGGTCATCTTTTTTGTGCTCTCCGTCGTGCTCGCCTGGCTTTCGTACCGCCTCGTAGAGTCCCCCACCAGGGCGTTCCAGCCCAAGAAGGCTGCCAACGCGAAGGTATGGGCCGTCGGGGCCGCATGCCTTGCCACCGTCCTTGTGCTCGCATACGCCATCCAGGCGTGGCCGACCAATTCTACGGAAACTGCCGCCGAGCGGGCATTCGAGAGGGCCGTCGACCCGGGCTACCTCGTCTTTGGGGCGCGCGCCACCCAGCACTGGAGCCGCTCGCCGAGTTCGCCGAACCCCTACGGGCTGACCGACCCCGAATGGGCGCAGTTTGGCTCCTCGTACTTCAGCGGCGTGGCGGACGATCCTGCCAATGGCTTTGAATTCACCACGCGTGCCGCTGCAAGAGGGAGCTTGGAGATCATCGGCGAGTTCGGTGATAGCGATGCGGAGGAGTACATCCTCGTCCTCGGGGATTCGCACTCACAGCAATGGTACCCTGCTTTAGACATCGCCGCGCGCAACCTGGGGTTCAAAGTGATTGCCGCGAATTCCGTTCAGGCGGGTGGCGGCATGTTCGAATTGGACTATTCCTTTGGGGAGACCTGGGTGCAGAATAATGGGGTTGAGTTCAGTGTATCGCGCGCCAACGGTCGCTTTAACTGGATAAAGGACAACCTGTGGGACGATGCCTCCCTGGTGGTCGTAGGCGTCTCCCCCCGCTATTTCACGGGCACGGGCGAGTCTCCCGAGACGTCCTCCGATGCTTCGGCAAGGCTTGCGGCCACCCTTGAGGGGCTTTATGCGGTGACGGGCACAAAACCCGTCCTGATACAGGCACCTCCCCGCATTGAGGACTATGATGGGCAGACGGCCTACATCGACAAGATGGACAAGGTATCGACAGGTGTTGAGGAATACATGAATCGCGTCTATAACGGGCTTGAGGGGATTGGTGCCTCAGACACTTTTGAGTACCTTGAGGTCTCAAGCTTGTTTCTGGATGATGGGGGTTTCTCCCATACGCAGATTGGCGGTGTGCCGGTATACCACGATGAGGGCCACATCAACACGCTCTATGCGGCCTCGGCCGGGGAGTTCTTCACCGAGCGGCTGAGGGCCATCATCGGTGAGTAGTGCCG
>JAISEO010000087.1 GCA_031264075.1 Coriobacteriales bacterium
AACTCCCTTGCCAACTCTCATGGAGCCCTTACCCTCAACAACCTCGTCTGTGCCACCGGAGACAATTACCCCGATGCTCTTGCCGGAGGTGCCTTTGCCGGACACACCGGTACCGTACTCCTGCTTGTACACTCCACAGAGACCGGAGGACTCTCGGGCCTTGACCTCATCTCCGAGCATAAGGATGAGATAGGCAAGGGCTACGTGCTCGGTGGTGCTGCTGCCATACCCCAGGAGCTTCTCACGCTCTTGCAGGAAGGAGCGAAGTAGGGGACGGCGTCCTCGACGTCCCGCGCTGTCCCAATGGATTGCCGCTCCGCTCGGGGCAGGCTCCGCGCGACGCGGCAATCCAAAGCAGTAGACACCCCCCTTTGTCATTGCGAGGAGCGAAGCGACGCGGCAATCCACGATAGGAGACAGGAAGGAGAAGGACCAAAGGGCAGGTCCGTCCCCCCGTCCCTCTGTCCCCCCGTCCCCCCGTCCCACTTGCCCCGTCCCCCCGTCCCCCCGTCCCTCTGTCCCACTTGCCTCTTCCCCGTCCTCTTCCTCTTGATAAGCCTGCCGCTCGGGGCTGCCAATTGTGTGGATTTTGTGGAGATTGCCGTTTTTGCGGGGATAAGCGCTAGAGTCAGTCTGTTGTACTGGCCTCAAAGCGGGAGGATTTTTGACCGACAAGCGCTCAAAACTGGCACTGGTTCTGTTCCTGGTCTCGGCCGTTGTTGTGTTGGCCTTATCCGTCTACACGGGAATCTCTCTGCACGCCCTCGCGGACGCCCTGGAGCAAAGCCGGAGCGAGCGTCTTCTGGCCGAGACACAGGCGGCATCGCTCATTGTCTCCGCGGACGAACTCGACGCCGTAAGCGAGGCCAGCAGCTTTTCCGGAGAAGAAGCCGCCGCGCTCACGCGACGCCTCGACGCCTTTGCGGCTCTGCACGATCTCACCGAGTTGAGCTTTATCGAGCCGCTGCCCTCGGGCCAGCTGCACTATATCATCAGCAGCAGCTCGGGTGCAGGCATCCACGACAGTACGGCCGCTCCCTTTGCCTCAAGCGAGATGATGGAGCAGGTCTTGAACGGTTCTATCGTGGTAAGCGATCTTCAGAGCCCTGAGGCAGAGAGCTCGGGCCTCATGGCCTACGCTCCCGTCTATACCCCTGCGGGCACGGTGGTGGCGATTGCGGCGGTAGGCATCGATGACACGGACACCATCCGGGCCGACACGCAGATCCGCGACCTCACCATCATCCTCCTCGTGTGCATTGCCGTTGTCATCCTGGCCGCGTGCGCCAACGTGCTTTTGCAGCTACGTAAGGAGCACGAACTGGAAGAAAGCGTGAGCATGCAGAAGCTCATGGTGCAGATATCGCAGAATCTCGCGTCCGAACAGGCCTTTGACAGCAGGGTAAGCGAGACGCTCGGCATGCTGGGCAGCGCACTCGGCGCTTCGCGCTCCTACATCGCCAATATATCCGAGCCGGAAGTGCAAAACCCGCTGCGGCACTACTGGCAGAGCGCGAGCGATGCCACCGACGACGGCAAACAGACTATAGAGAGCGAGATCCCCCTGGTGTATCCTCTGATGCTGGAGGCCTTTGAGCAGTACCGAAGCGCTGGCGACACCGATAGCTACCTCGCCGTGAGCCTTCCGCATGCCGAGCAGGATCTCGACGAAGGCTACGCACTGCTGCAGGAAGCAGGGATACGCGCCTTTATCTGGTTTCCGCTCTACTTGCAAAACGATATGTGGGGTGTGCTTGTTCTGGAGTTTACCCGGGCGCAGCGTGAGTTTGCGGACAAGGATATCCAGCTGGTGAGGAGTGCCTCCCTGGATCTTGAGGGCGCTATCACCCGCGAGCTGTACAGCGAGCAGCGCGAGCAGGCCCTGGACCATGCCGTGTATGCCAGCGAGGCAAAGAGTGAGTTCCTCTCAAACATGAGTCACGAGATGCGCACGCCCATGAACGCCATCATCGGGATGACTTCCATCGCGCTCGACAGTGCGGAGCCGGCGCGCAAGGACTACTGTCTGCGGCACATCGAGGACGCATCCGCACACCTCCTCAACATCATCAACGATGTGCTGGATATGTCGAGCATCCAGGCCGACGAACTGAGCCTCAACTACGCCCCCTTCCGTCTCAGAATGGCCCTCGATGGGGTGGTCAACGATCACATCCAAAACATCAACGCGCACCAGCTCGCCTTCAGCCTTGCTGTGGACGAGCGCATCCCATCGGTTCTCATAGGTGATAAGCAGCGTCTGGCAAAGGTGGTAGGCAATCTGCTGTCCAACGCGGTCAAGTTCACGCCGGAACAGGGCTTTGTTGCGCTGCGCGTTGTCTGTCTTGGCACGGGGCCAGAAGGAGTTTCGCTTCGGTTTGAGGTGGAGGACAGCGGCATTGGCATCGATCCGGCCGTGCGCGAGAAGCTCTACGGGTCGTTTGAGCAGGCAGAAAGCGGCGCGAATCGCAAATATGGCGGAACCGGTCTGGGTCTGGCCATCTCTCGGCGTCTGGTGGAGCTGATGGGCGGACAGATCGGGATGGAGTCCCGGGTAAACGAAGGCTCAAAGGTATTCTTTACCGTGACGCTTGCCGAGGCCACGCCTGAGACGCAGGCGGAGAGAGGTGTCGCGGAGACGACAGACACGGCTGCGACACAGACAGAGGGCTCGGCAGCGCAGGCGGGCACATCTGCGGCAGAGGCCACACCGACAGAAGCGGCACTGGCAGCGGCAGGGGCAGGCGCTCCCGATGTCCTCGCCACTACGGAGAGCTCTGCTGTACCAGCTGCTCCAGACGAATCGGCCAGGGAAGCTGCCCTGAGCGACGAGGAGCAGGAAGCACGCGTATTCCCGCCGGAAAACGCCCCCGGCGAGACCCCCGATCTGAGTGCCTACAGGATACTGCTGGCAGAAGACATAGAGATCAACCGCGAAGTCGTGTTGGCCCTGTTGGAAGAGAGCCGCATCCAGATAGACATTGCCACAAACGGCCTTGAGGCCCTCGAAGCTGTCAGGAACAACCCCAGGGGCTACGACCTCATATTCATGGATCTGCAGATGCCGGAGATGGACGGCTTGGACGCTGCCCGCAAAATCCGAGCCCTGCCCATCCAGAGTTGTGCCACCCTGCCCATCATCGCCATGACGGCCAACGTGTTTCAGGAGGACATCGATGCCTGTCTCGACGCGGGGATGAATGGCCATATCGGCAAGCCTGTGAGCCTTGAGGAGATCTATCTCATTCTCAAAAGGTATCTGCCCCGCCGCGTAAGCTTTACCTAACCCTCTCCAACTGGGCTTTGGTGGACTCGGCAGAGCGCTGCAACTGCTCACGCTCGTCTTGGGAGAGTGGCAGCTCGATAATCTCGCGCACCCCGCCTGAGCCCAGCACTGCCGGCACGCAGAGAGAGACATCCCTGATGCCGTACTCGCCGTTAAGCCGCGCGCAGCTCGAGTGCAGCGTTGCCGTGTCGTGGAGCAGGGCCTCTATCATCTGCACGATGGACGAGGCAGGCGCGTAAAAGGCCGACCCGGTCTCAAGCAGCTTCACAACCGCCGCGCCTCCCTGCACCGTGGCCTCTCGTATCCACGCGAGTTCCTCAGGCGATACGACATCAAGGAGCGGACGTCCTGCTACCGTGGCCAGGCTCACGAGCGGCACCATGGCCTCGCCGTGTGCTCCGATGACCAGGGCCTCTATGTCCCGGGGCCGGGCGCCGGTTACCTCGGAGATGGCATAGGTAAAGCGTGCGGTATCCAATACCCCGCCCATGCCTATGAGTCTCCCGGGAGGCAGGCCGGCAAGGGACACCGCCAGATTGGTCATGACATCGAGCGGGTTGGTGACGAAGAGATAGAGGGCGTCGGGGCTGGCGTCAAGCGCACCCTCCAGAACCGAGCGCACGATGCCGGAGTTGATGCCTACCAGGTCCTCGCGTGTCATGCCCGGTTTGCGGGGCACCCCGGCGGTCACCACGACGACGTCGCTGTCTGCCGTGTCTTCGTAGCTGCCGGTGCCGCACACGACAGGGCCAAACCGCTCGTTGCTCCGCATGTGCATGAGGTCGAGGGCCTTGCCCCGGGCCAGGCCTTCCGCCACATCGATGAGCACCACGTTGGCGAGCTCCTTCATGAGCAGAAGCAGCGCTGTGGTAGCCCCCACATTGCCAGCACCGACAACGGTGACTTTGGGATAGGCCCCTGTCATGCTCCCGCGCCCTTGACCAGCGCACAGCCAGTGTCCAGGAGGCGCTCCACCTGCTCGGCGTCCGCGGCCTCGGCGTAGACACGCACCAGCGGCTCCGTGCCACTGGGGCGCGCGAGCAGCCAGGCGTCGGAGGCGCAGTCAAACTTGATGCCATCGCGGTAATCAACCTGCACGAGGCGCTCGCCCAGCGTGGCAAAACGTGGTTCGTAGGCTTCCGCCTCGAGCTCTGCGGCACAGACCTCGCTGAGGAAGCGCTGTTTTTCTTCCTCGCTGAGGCTCAGGTCACGTCGGGCGTAGTGCAGGTGTCCCAGGGTGTCGAGCAGTTCCTGCACCAAGGTGCCCAGATCCCTGCCCTTCCTGGCCATCATCTCGGTGAGGAGCAGGGCCATGAGCAATCCGTCGCGCTCGCGTACATGCTCAGGAACGCCGATGCCGCCACTCTCCTCGCCGCCGAGCACGACATCGCCCCCCAGCATCTCGCCGTAAATCCACTTGAAGCCAATCGGTGTGGTGGTGAGCTCCAGACCCAGGCGCTCGCACTGGCGCTTGATGAGGTTGGAGCCGCTGAGGGTGCGCACCACACGCCCGCGTGCCCCCCGGTCCTCTGCCAGGAGGCCGCAGACCAGGGCGAGTATCCTGTGGGGATTGACAAAGCTGCCATCCCGCGCCCCGGCGCCGATGCGATCCGCGTCTCCGTCGGTGATGAAGCAGGCGTCGTAGCCCAGTTCGGCCGTGCGGGCGAGCGCTTCTGCAATCCACGGGAGGATGGGCTCGGGATGCAGGCCGGCAAAGCTGGGGTCCTCTCCGGCGTGGATTTCCACAACCTCTACGCCGAGGCCTCTCAGCACTCCGGCCAGATAGCCACGTCCGGCACCAAACATCGGGTCCACCACCACGCGCAGCTGTGCCGCGGCAATGGCATCGGCGTCTACGAGGCTGGCGAGGTCTTCAAGATAGGGAGAGAGTAAGTCCACGCGCTCTATGAGAAGCGCCGTGTCGCCGGTAGCCAGCGCCTGAGCACTGCGTTCACCGGCTGCCTCTGCCTGATCGGTGGCAAGCGGAGGGGAGGAGCGGGGTAACGGGCGAGGCGGCGCGGCTTCTGCCGCTGTTCTGTTGGCCTCCGCACGTGTTAAGGCCTCGGCAAACACCGCAGGCAACTCGGGGCTGAGCGCCGCCTCCACCCGGTCGCTGAAGGACTTGGGTGAGGCGCCGCCGTCCGGCATGCGCAGCTTGACGCCCAGGTACTCAGCGGGGTTATGGCTCGAGGTGAGGATGAGGCCGCCTACCGCCTCTGGGTTGCGGGAGATGCTCCAGCACAGGGCGGGAGTGGGGCAGTAGCTGTCTGAGAGCAGGACCCTGAATCCGTAACTCGCCAGTATCAACGCAGCCAGCACGGCATAGCTCTCTGCGTTCTCTCTACAGTCATAGCCCAAGTAGAGGATTGGGCGGGCGTCGTCCTCATCCCTGGAATCAGTAGCGAAACAGGCGGGATTATCCTCCTTAAACACCTTGGCCGCAGCCTCTACGACGCGCGCCAGGCTCTCTACCGTAAAGTCCTCCCCGATAATGGCCCGCCAGCCATCGGTGCCAAACCGTATGACCGCCGGATCGATTCCAGGGCTGCCCACGCCAGCACGCGCCAGCGGCCTATCGTGTGTTGTCCTCACACAAATCCTTTCGCTGTGTCGTCAAGGTGAGGCCATCCCCCGTGCAGGGATAATCCCTCACCAAGCCGTGTATCCTTATGCGTCTTTTTCCTGCTCTGCTTACCCCTGTGCCATCTCAACGATGACCATATGGGCGTCTTCAAGTGCCTCGATATCTACGTATTCATCGACTATTTCCAGGGCGTCGCGGGCATGGAGGCCGATGCCGCTCACGCGCGCCTTGCCCTCGGCTATGACCAGGTAGGCCTGTCTGCCCGGCGCCACCTCAAAGGGGAGCGTGTTGCCAGCGCGCAGATAGCTTGCATACATATTGATGTCCTGATGGATGTGTATGGGAGCAGGCGAGCCGGTATTGTCAACGCTCGTGGCAATGCTGAGCCACGTGTCTATCCGGTCGTCCCAGGCAAAACGATAGTCGCCGTAATTGGGCGGGTAATCCTTCTTGTCGGCAAAGATCCAGATCTGGAAGAAGCGCAACGGAACGTTGCCATGGTTGTACTCGGAATGCGTGACACCGGTGCCGGCACTCATGTACTGAACCTGGCCTCGGGTGAGTGTGTGCTCGTTGCCCATGGAATCGGCGTGGCTCAACTCGCCTTCTACGACGTAGCTCAGAATCTCCATATTGGCGTGAGGATGCGTATCAAAGCCGGTGCCCGGCAGAACGATGTCGTCATTCCAAACGCGGAGAACGCCAAAATTGATGTTTTCTGGATTGTAGTACTCAGCAAATGAGAAATGAAAGTGGCTGTCCAGCCAGCCGTGTATACCGCGACCCATTGCGCTGCTGTCGATTGCTCTGAGCATGATGAAAACACCTCCACAGTCTGTGTTCTGATGCTTCCATCATCCTCTTTTTTGTCTGCTTTGGCAACTTCAGTCGGGTGAACGTGCTCCGCGCGCCCTACGGTGTCAGCTCCGTGAGTCCTTCTCAGCTCTGCGCAGCAGCTTTCGCCCCTGCACTATCAGCGTGCCCGTTGCAACCGCGACAGCCGCGGCCACGAGCGGCACGATAAGAACCCAGAATGCGGTGGTGTCTGCCAGGGCCTGACTCTGCTTGATAGCTGCCAGGGCTTCCGGGGTCGTTGCCGGGTTCTCTTCCCCGTTGTCCGCCCGAGAGTCCGGGTAGCTGGAGCTGGCGGGCGCTCCCAGCGGGGTGCTTTCATCAACGATTACGGCGACGGTGGCAGCCGTGTCGGGCGTAGCCAGGAGGACGGGCTCTTCTGACCCGGGCGTAACAGCAGTCTCCCGGCTGTCGCCACCCGGGAGGGAGGATGTTCTGGAGACGGTAAAGGACGCGCTGCCGCTGCCTGTTTGATAGCCGTCGTCAAAGTGTACCGCCACCGTAAAGCTGCCGTTGTCGAGGGAGTCCACAAACGCCGCATCGAGTTCTATGATGACGCTTCCCGCACGGACGGTACCGACGGGCCTGCCCTGAAAGCTGAGGGCTCTCTCGCCGCTGTCGGCATCCGGAGTGCCAAGGTCAAAAGAGCGCCCGTTGAGCAGGATGCTCGTGACGGTGCTGTGCTCTCCCTTGAGGCGCAGGGTCACGCTTCTTCCCGTCTCGGATACGCCGGTATCGGCAGAGTTGGTAAGCAGCGAATGGTCATGACGGAGCGCTGCCCTGGCCGCTTCAAGCTCACTCAGCAGAGCCTCCGTCGTGTCCTGGGAGGATGCCTGGGTAGTGGGTGCCAGAGCACGCTCGACCGCTTCGACCGCCCGGTAGAAACGAGCAAGCGTATCCGCATCATAGTTTTCCTCGGCCTGCCTGAGCCTGGGCCTTATGGTGTCCGCGGCGGTTACCGCCTCAGCTTCCAGGGCAACCCGGGTGTTCTCGCTCGCGTAGACGGGAACCTTTACCAGCAGAGCCAGTTGCACGTAGGAGTCACCGTAGATTTTGGGGTCGGGAGTAAAGAGCGCAGAGGCGTAGTACACGCCGTCCTGCCTGACCCGGTAGCTCCGTCCGTCCGGGCCGATGCTGCTCTCATGCCCGCTACTGCCGGGGACAAGCGTGGCGAGCTCTTCTGTCTCCCAGGCAAAGGAACCGGCAAGGGGAGTGCCCTCCACGCCGAGCAGCTCGCCGGAAATCGCGGAGGCCGCGAGGGGGCTTCCAAAGCTGAGGCCGGCAGCAACAGGAGGATTAACGGTGCTGAGCGTTGGCCTTGCCTGCGCTATGGAAAGATGGACGTAGGTCGGGATGGCTTCGTAATAGAAGAGACCCCCCATACGCCAAAGCCAGATGTTGACCTGCCCTGCAGAATGGATATGGACCCTACCATCCTGGTTTATCTCTGCGACGAACGGATTGTCGCTGTACCACCAAAAGAAACCGCTTACGCTTCCGCCGGTGGCAGTGAGTGTAAAGTCAGCATCCCCGTAGGTCTTCTCAAGAGCGGTTACCCGGATGCCTTCGGCGTATATCGCAAGAGGATCCTGCTGTTCCCAGGCGATTGGATTGTCCTGGACAGGAGTGTCGTCAATGTCGCTGTAGCTGTTCTCGTCGGTGTAGCCGGGTACCTCAAGCGGAGCGGCAAAGGCCGGCACACCGCTCAGGGCTATGAGCATCGCCAGCACAGCAGACAAGACGCCAAAAACGGCACGTATCACCGTGTGTCTGGCAGTCCTTGTACTGTGTACCATAGTCATACCCCTGACTCCCCTGAGGAGGTCATTTCCTGTCATGTCTTACGCCTGTGCAGAGTGCCCGATGCTCGGGAGGCAGAGTAGGATGATTACCCGATTGCATGCACCACCCATGTCCCCGTAAGCCCACGGAGTATTATACCCTATTGTGCGGAAATGTCCAGGGGAGATTTTGGCGAGAATCAACCTAAGAATCTCGCGCGCTCAACGCGCGCTATGCGGCGGCTTCGCCGCCTTATTGTTTTGATAGGGTCGCACTCCGTGCGACATGCTGCTGTAAGCCCCTCTCCGACTTAGTGCAATGCCCTTCCAGCAAGAATAAAGCGCACAAATTGCAGTGAATTTTCTCGAGTTGCGCAGATGATACCGGCATGGTATACTCGCGGGAAAAGGAGGGCATTGCCGTGGAAACGAAACAGGAACATGCTCCAAGGGTAGAAAACACGTGGAAGCGGCGTGGGGTGTTCCTGCTGACCTGTATCGCATGCGGGCTGGCTCAAGGCCTGGTCTTTTGGGTCTTAAGGGACTTTTACGCAAACGGTCATAGCCAAGATGCCGATTCACTCTTTATCATACTCGTGTTCTCTGTTGTCTTTATTGTGGCTGCTCTTTGTGTCGTGTGGGCCCTGTACCATGCACAGAAGCCCGAGAGGCTCAGCGCGAGCAAATGGGCAGTCCTTATTGTCCTGTTGCTTGCAGGATTCATCCTGATGACCCTTGCGACCGTGGCTATCGGCGTAGTACTGGCTCCCTACACTGAGCCCATACGCTTTTCGGGATTCATGTGATGCACCAGTCGATGATCACGGTTCTTGGGTAAAACCTGCTTATGAAGTGGTGTCAGTAAAGTATGAGGGAGGGGTGGTAATGAAAATCATAGAAATGCCTGGCAGACAAAAGGGCAAAAGAGCCCTTTCGACCCTGCTCGTATGCCTCCTCACCTTCTCACTGTTTCCTCTCATTCCTGCCCCCCAGGCCGGGGCTGAGCCCCTTGACCGGATAGAGCGCGACGTTTACATTGGCTGGGATATTTCAGAGGGCATGGCAGGGCAACCCCACTTGGAAGCAAGGGCCGCTATCCAAAACCTGATAAAAGCTCTTTTCAAAGACGACCGCTACGACACATGGGTAGGCCTCGGTATTATAACCTCCTTTGCTGCCTGGATGGGGCCTTGTGATGAGGCACTCCATAACGGCCTTGACTTCACCGGCGGCTTCTTTCCTGGCAACACCACCAACCTGGCTCAGTCGATAACCCGCCTCGTAGAAAAGGACGAGATGTCAGGCCGTCCAGGGGCGAAAAAGAGCCTCATCCTCCTGTCCGGCTCACTGCCGAGTGCGGGGGATGT
>JAISEO010000095.1 GCA_031264075.1 Coriobacteriales bacterium
GAGCGCACCACCAATACGCGGGAACTCGACGAGCTCGGGGGAGCCATCAACCACCTCGCAGGTGCGCTTTCCGAACAGGAGCAGCTGCGCAAGCGTATGACCGCGGACATAGCGCACGAACTGCGCACGCCGCTCGCGGCGGTGGGCGCTCACTTGGAAGCTATGGTGGAGGGCCTGTGGGAGGTGACGCCGGAGCGCTTGCAGGGCTGCCACGATGAGATACAGCGTCTCGGCGCATTGGTAGCCGAGCTGGAGCAGCTCGCAAAAATCGAGGGCGAGGGCCTCGTCCTGAACAAAACGCGCATCGATCTGCTGGAGAGCGCCCGCACGGTAGCAGAGAATCTCCATGCGGAGGCAGACAAAAAGAGCCAGCAGCTTGTGGTAACGGGGGAGCAGGCACTGGTCGCTGCTGACAAAGACCGCATGCAGCAGGTCCTGCATAACCTGCTTTCCAACGCCGTCAAGTACACGCCGGAGGGAGGCAGCATCCACGTTACGGTGGTAGACGAGCCGGACAGCGGCGTGGTACGGGTTAAAGACAATGGCATGGGGATTCCCGCCGATGAGCTGCCGCTGGTCTTTGAGCGCTTCTATCGTACGGATCAGAGTCGCAGTCGCGAGCTGGGTGGTGCGGGTATCGGGCTGACCATCGCCCAGTCTCTCGTCTCGGCCCATGGCGGGGAGCTGTGCGTAGAAAGCCACGAAGGGCAGGGCAGCTGCTTTACGGTGAGGATTCCCAAGGAGGATGAACAAAAAGGGTTATAATCGACAGAGGGGGATGGACACAAGTTCCACAACCTCACTTGTGTCCATCCCCCAGTTCCAACAGATCCGATCTACACGAAGGCAGAGCGCTTACCATGACGGCCCATATCCTGGTTGTTGAAGACGACGAGAACATCGCCCGCATGATAGAAGCGGCACTCTCCATCGGAGGCTATAGCTCCAAGGTCTGCGCGGATGGCCTGTCCGCTGTGGGCGAGATAAGCTCCGGCCGCTACGACCTGGTGCTGCTCGACATCATGCTGCCAAAAATGGACGGCTTTCAGGTCTTCGAGAGCAGGGGCGACGTCACCACTCCCGTCATCTTCCTCACCGCCATGGGAGACGTGCCCAACAAGGTCAAGGGGCTCAGGATGGGGGCGGAGGACTACATCGTCAAGCCCTTTGAGGCGGTTGAGCTCCTGGCCCGCATAGAGGTGGTTCTCAGGCGCACGCTCAAAGAGCATACGACGCTCAGCTACGGCGACATCAGTATCGAGACCGACAAGCATGAGGTCACCTTGCAGGGTACGCCGGTCCTGCTCACCCCCAAGGAGTTTGACCTGCTGGTATTCTTTGTGAGCAATATCGACATTGCCCTGACGCGCGAGCACCTTATCTCACGGGTCTGGGGCTTCAGCTTTGGCGGCGAGACCCGCACCGTTGACACCCACGTACAGCAGTTGCGCAAAAAACTCCATCTGCAAAACTCGCTGGTGACCATCCCCCGGCTCGGCTATCGCCTCGAAAGCAGGAAGGAGCCTTGAAGCTCTGGCAGAAGATATTCCTGTTGACCCTGACCCTGGTCATCATCGTCATCAATGCCAGTTCGCTGGCGCTGCTTTCCAACAACCATCGTCTCTCCATCGAGCGTGAACAGCAAAATGCCCTGGCACGGCATAACTATCTGGACCTTGAGATAAAAAACAACATCATCTACACACAACTCGTCGAGCGCAAGGTCAACCTCACGGAGGATGAGGCCCTGCAGGTGGCCATTGCGGTGCTCGGACGGCAGCAAAGCGATGCCACGATGGGGGTTTCGCTCCACAAGCAGCCGATTCTCGTGCGATCCGTCAATCAGGCGAGCCTTGCCACCACCGTGGATCTGCTCAATGAGCCGGACTTCAGCTCGGTTATCGAGGAACTGGGCGATAAGACCTACCTCTACCTCGTCTCCACCGTCTCGCTCGCCGACGAACCCTACCAACTGATTACCTCGTTTGACATCAGCTCGACCTATGACCTGTTTCTCGTGGACTTTAATCAGATACGTTTTATCGGCATCATCTCCGCGCTGATTGTTTCCGGCATCCTGCTGCTCTTGGCCCGTGGGCTCCTGAAGCCCCTGCGCAATCTCAGCAGCACCACAAGCCTCATTGCCAGCGGCGACCTGGATAAACGCGCCACCGTCAAGGGCCATGACGAGGTGGCGGAGGTGGCCCGCAGCCTCAACACCATGGCCGATTCCATCGAGAGCAACGTGACGGCACTTGAGGAACTCGCCGAGTCGCGCAGGGTGTTTATCTCCAATCTTGCCCACGAGATGAAGACCCCGCTCACGTCGATCCTTGGCTTTGCCGACATCCTCCGGGTCAAGCGCAAGGTGTCAGAAGAGGAACGGATAGAATATGCGAGCGTCATCGTGGGCGAGACCAAACGCCTGCAGGAGCTCAGTGGCAAGCTCATGGAGCTGCTGTTCGTCGGCAATTTGCAGATTACCCCTCAGACCGTGGAAGTCCACGAATTCGCCTCCGAACTGACCGTCATCCTGGAGCCCATCGTCAAAAGCCATTCCCTCAAACTCAAGACCGAGCTGCCAGCTGAGGCAACGTTCCTCCGCATCGACAAGGAGCTGATGAAATCCTTTGTCTTCAACCTCGTTGACAACAGCATCAAGGCGTCGAGTCCAAAGGGCACCATCAGGCTCATCTTTGAGCTTGTCAAAAGTGATGCGCACGATTTAGGTGGAGGCGAGGTCCTCGCTACGGATGTCGGAGTTGCTTCGAGCGGAGAGGAAGTTCGTGGAGCTGTTGGATCTACGGGCGCCAGCGAGCCGGCGGGCTCTGCTGCTCGGGAGGACAGCACTGCCTCCGCTGCCGAGCACGAACTCGTCAAGCTCACCGTTGTGGACTACGGCATCGGGATCCCCGCCGAGGAGATTGCGCTCATCGTAGAGCCGTTCTACATGCTTAACAAGGCGCGGACACGCAAACACGGTGGCGCCGGCCTTGGGCTTGCGCTCTGCTCCGAGATAGCCCGCGCCCATGGCTCAGAGCTTGAGATCAAGAGCGTGCAGGGCAGGGGCACCGCCGTCAGCATCCTGCTCAACAGAGAGAATCCTGTGGGAGAAGAGCCTCGCGAAGATACGCCCACGCAGAAAACGCCCGCCGGGGAGAAGCCCCGTGACTGAGCCCATCAGGCATACCAAGCAGGGGAAGAGCCCGGCAGCCGGCGAAGAACAGCGCGGGAGGCTCAAGCAAACCACGCTCAGCAGTATCGTCACCCTGCTGCTCACCGCCGTCATCATTGCCGGTGGCTTTATGCTGCCGACGCTCTTCTCTCCCCTCCTGGATTCGTACCGCAACAACCTGATACAGCTTTCCGGCCCAACGGACGACATGGTCTCCGGCCACGTTTTTGAGGAACCGGTCACGCTGTATCCCTGGAACATCTACGACGAGTCGCAGGTGAGGGGCCTCACCAACTATGAGATGATAACGCTTGAGCAAAGCGGTGTCGCCGATCTCCTCGTGAGCAACATGCAGCTGAGAGGTCTGGAGCTGGTCTATGACTACGGTGCCTACGTGGAGCGGATACTCAGCAGTTTTGGTTGTCTGGAGCCGCTCAATTCCAGCGAGCCGGGCTGCTTTGTCTTGGTAGATGCCGACATTGATTTTGACGACAGCCCCGACCTGCGTTGTGCGGTTGACTTCTCCGGCAATCTCATATCGCTCCTCCTCGTCTCCGAAAAGCTCAATCCCCTCAAGCTCACGGCACCCCTCATGGCGAGCACGGAGCAAGCTGCCGAAGGCGAGGCGACAGCGGCCGACAATGGCAGCCCCGGCGAGACGGGCAGCGCCAACGGTAGTGGGGGAACAGACACCGAGGGCAGTACCCCGGGCAGCTCTGTGCCTTCCGCCTCGACCACCGCTGCTGACGATACGCAGGTGGATTACCGGCCGCTTCCCGAAGAAGAGAACATCTGGCTGTTTTCCTACGTCCTCTCTCGCGAGGCACTCACGGTTGGGCAATACGCGGTCTACTCCGCGTTCAGACAGCTTGATCTGGGCTATGAGGCTCGCTTCGAGTACCCGTATATCAGTTTGACAGGCACGCCGCCGCAGTACGTTGAGGCCCTGCCGGAGATAGAGCCGGTTGCCACCACCAATCGTCAGCTGACCACGGGCAAGTATCTCCTCAGAATCTACGACTTTTCCAGCGGCGAGAGGCTCATTCTCTACATCAATTCCGACACGCAGCACTGCGACGGCTTCAATCTCAGCACCATGCCGATGTAGCGGCTCCAGACTCCCTTCAATTTTTCCTGTCAGTTTTTACAACTCCATGACATCTGCTTGACCACATGCCGATACCAGGCGCGTAGTATGGGGTATGTGAGAAAGAAGCCTTGTTGCTCTTAGAGGTCGGGTTGAAAGGTAATGTATTCCTAGAATTCTTCTTCTTCTCTTTGATACATCTCTTTTCCTTCTCTCCTGCCTTTCTACCCGACCTCTCTCACCTGCGCAAGGTGTCTCACAGTCTACTGCCTGTTCTTGCAACGCCCTTCAGCTACTCGGCTGAAACCAAGCGGCTCCCAGCCATGGCCCCTATGGCGAGGGAGCCGTTTGACGTTTGTGTCCACAGTTACCCGGTAAAACGGTCTTGGTACCCTACAGTATTTTCAAGTGAGGCCATGCAGAAGCGAGGAATAGGGTATACCGCTCCTGTTCCTCAACGTTAATTGCCAGGACTCGTGGCCTTAAGACGGCGGACCGTGTTAAGGTCGAGATCGGTGAGCTCAGCTATCACCTTGATGTCAAAGCCTTGACTGACCGCTCTTCGGGCTATAGACAGGGCGTTTTCCTGACTTCCCTCCTGACGTCCCTCACCCCTTGCATACTCGAGCTGCCCTATGAAGTCCTGCTCGGCTCGCTCCTTATCACTTATCATCTGCGCCTCCTCACGGGTAAGGGTAAGTTCTTCAGAGAGTTCCCGTGCCTTCTTCAGGTAGTCTGGGACATCTTCAGGCAAAGGTCTTCCCTTGAAGAAGTCCATCCAGTGGCGGACATGCTCTGGTACACTCTGCCTGTCCTTCCCAAGCTCCAGGAAGGTCAGATTGAACAGGCCGCCGACGGTGTCTGAGATAATCCTGCTGCCGTAGAACTCTTGATGCAGAGTATCATACAGAGAGAAGTTACGCAACGGGTCAGAGTCACCTTCAAACTGTAAAAAGTCAAGGATATGGATGCTGTAGATAGGGTGCAGCGAGCGGTACTTCGACTCTCCAGGCATGAGGTCTGGGTGCCCATAATCTTCAATATAGCGACTGCACGGGTAGTACAAACCACGCTCCAAGTACATGGTCTGTCGCTCTACTTGCATCTCTGTTATAACCTGGCTCTTGTCCTTAAGCCGTACTCGCACATCCACAATGGTAGGCCTTAAGCTTCCTGTTCCAAGTGTATCCCTGAATACCTGTATGTCATAGGGGTTTTCTATGTGCACCTCATCCACATTCAGCCCGAGCATGTCGCGTATGAACCCTGCTGTGACATCGGGGTGGCTCGCATTGGCAAGGCTTCGCTTGAAGAGAAGGTCGTTGGTTGGCAGGTGGTGTCTTGGCATGGGGGCCTCCGGTTTCTACAGGACAGAGGGACAGGGCAGGCGCACAGTAGGATCTCGCAATACGACACATATGCTTCATAGCATAATGTAGCAGTATTATAGCTTAAACAACACTACTATACTTCCCCTGTTATTCAATTGTTACACTAAAGAAGATGGGACAAGAGGGACGGGGCTGGAGTCCC
>JAISEO010000099.1 GCA_031264075.1 Coriobacteriales bacterium
CCTTTGACTGTCAGCGTATCACCGACAGCCCAACTGGCACCTATGGTGCCACTACCACCAGCGCTGCCGTAACCGTCCCAGCTGACACCATCATCATACCCACCATAACCATCGATGCCTATGGTGAACTCAGCTTCAGCACCGCCAACATCACTGCCAACAGCACTAATGATGGCATCAAGATAACTAACGGCGCCATTGCCATAGACTACGACACCTCCAAAGGCCTGACCATGGTTAATAACCAGCTAGCTGTCTACATCAACAACGGCGGCAGTGGCGGCCTGAAGTTCGACAACGCCGAGTCTGACTTTGGCAAACTACAGATTAATGCACCGACCTGTGCTGGTAATACCCAAGTCCTGACTTGGAACGGCACGGCTTTTGGTTGCACTTCTGGCACGGACTGGAACATCGCTGCCGAAGACACCGCCGGCAGCGCTAACATAGCCGACAACTCCACCGTCACGTTCTATGGCGACGACAGTCTCAACGTCACCCGAAACGGCAACGACATCCACTACAGCTTGAACAATACCGGTGTCTCGGCTGGCGAATACAACTCCACAGGCACAGCCACCACGGGCGACTACAAGTTCAACATCCCAACTTTTGAGGTTGATGCCCAAGGTCAGCTCATCGCTGCCAGCACCACAGCACTGGCTTTAACCGGCGGTAACGGCATCAGTATGACCAGCGATGGTCAAATAGCCATTGGCTTGGATGCCAATAGCGGTCTTTCCACCTCGGCCAATGGGCTTAAAATCAGCGCTGGCAACTGTACCACGGGCGGGCTGACGTTCAACAACGGCATTTGGGGCTGCTTCAACATCAACAACGGCACATTGACCTTGCAGCGAAACGGCGAAAAGCTCGGCGAGTTCACCGCCAACCAGTCCGACCCCACGACGATAAATTTTATCGACAACAATACGACCTATACAGCCGGTAACGGGCTGACGCTTACTGGTGGCAGCTTTTCGATTAACTTAAGGAGCGGTAGCGGCCTCAGAGTTGATGGCAACGGGCTTGGTTTAGCGAGTTGTACGACCAGCGGGCAGGTGTTGAAATGGAATGGCTCGGGATGGGATTGTGCGAAGGACAATGATACGTTTAATGAGGATGCTTCTATTGTCTGTGGCACAATCACTTCTTCCACGATGAGCTTTGGTCCAAACTGGGGCCCAAGTGATGGGTATGATGAAACCAAAATATATGTCCATGGCAAGTTCGCATTCGCAAATATAATCGCTAAATGGAATGGCCCGGGGGATGCGCCTGACCGTTCGCTCATGATGACGATAAAGGATACAAGATGTCAGCCGAAACCTATTCAAGGTCAAGACCACTTAGAATATGAAACACGGTACGGTACTGTTCTGGTCTACTATTACACTGGAGAAATTAGGTTGAGAGCGCCCGCTTGTAATGGTGGTATCGCTGGAGCTTGTGATAATTTCTGGAAAACGTCCCCCGGGGATGTGTCACGCACAACAATGATGTGGCCATCCAGTAGCTATTAAGAAAGCGGTAGCTCAAGATGTCTGAGCTACCGCTTAATGCTATTCAGTGTCTTATAAAAACACGAAGAAGTTAGCGAATCCATTCATGTCGCTGGTTGGGAAGAATATTCTTCCGTCACCCATCAAAGTCAGGTAATACGCCATAGATGCGAAAAAACTGGTAGCATCCTTACCGTCTATGAATACGGCAGCGCCACTCGTGTATGCTAATCCATTCATGCTTGCAAAATCGCAATAGTCGAACAGTTCTTGGTAGAACGCAAGCGTGCGCTTGTTCATGGGATTGGTGATGGAGAAATAGTTGCCATATTGGTCATGAAAATAAATTATCTCCTTCGGCGAAGTAAAATCATTGCCACCACCATGGACATAGCACTTCCCGTCCTTGACCTCAATGTAACCGCCCTTTGTGCCGATATAAGTACGGGGAAAGTCGTCGTTCCAAGCCGGTACGGGCGCAACCACGCCCAAGTCAGTCTCGACATCTGTGGACACCGCACCTTCCTTACCATAAATCTCCACCCTCGGCTTGCCACCGCCGGAAAGAGTAATGACCACCCGGGTCACAAAGTCCGAGTTGTTGCTCGGCGATATAACCACCACACCACCCCGTATACCAGCAGAGGTGCCACCGGTCAAGGCGTCTGCAAATCTATCACTCTCACCGACGGCCACACCGATAAGAAACACGGTCAGGTCGTACTTGTCAATCAGTGCAGTAACCAGCTTCTCACAGGTATCATAGCGGTCTGTGCCACCATGACGCTTAACGTTTGAAACCCCGAGCTGTGCAAGTTGAGCCTCAGTCTGGGAAGGCACGGCAGCCGTACCTCCTGCTATGGTAACGTCGCTTATAGCGTTGGCCTCAATGAAGGCGGCAGCCTCAGCGCTGAGTCCCTCGTCATCAGCCAGCAGGATAGGCACAGTCTGGGAAGCGGAGAAGCTCGAGAGAATGGCCGAGTCGGCAAAGCTGGCGCCACAGGCTATGTAGGCCTCTTCCGTACTGCCTCCGAGTGCCACTATCTCCTCAGCGATTATCCGGGCGGTGGCGTAGCGGTCAAGCCCCGCGAGGCGTACTATCTCTGGCTTTGAGGGGAGTGCCCTAACCTGCTCTGTCACACCTTCGCTGATAGCCGCTGTACCACCCAGCACATAGACCTTTGAAGGCGAGAGCCGGGTAATCTCTGTGGCCGTCACAGCCGGTAGCGTGTCGATGTCGGTAAGCAACGGAGAGGCTGTGGTTATACCGGCCAGCCCAGAGCCTGACAGCGAGTCCGAGAAGCGCCCGCCATAGGCGAGAACCACTGTGTCAGCAGTACCGGGAAAGGTCTTCTTGCTTATTTCAACGGCAGTCTCGTAGCGGTCTTCGCCGCCATAGCGGGATACGTTGCTTTCTGCGGCGTAGGCTTGAGTAGTGCCTGCCAGTGCCATGCACACCGCAAAGGCCACAGTGGCCAAGATGATGGCCATCAGGTGGTGAGCTTTTCTTGGTATGTGGAGCTTTCTTGTGCAATCCATTGACGATACCTCCGTTTTATCTCTGATACCCTTTGTATGGTGTTTCTTATGTGCCCATCGTTCGTGATTATAGTTTACCCCCCCCCCCCCCCCCTGTCAAGTGTTTTTTGCTTGGGTAGATTCAACCGTTGATTCAACCCGGGTAGATTTTCGCGGGCATCTTTACGTGATGCAGCACAGTGGTGGAGCAGATGGGGTTCGTATAGGTGATGTTTGGTGGAGGCGCGGAGAATCGAACTCCGGTCCATATCGGCTCTTCAAAAGGCATCTCCAGGCTCAGTTCCTGATTAAGTCTCAAACAGCGGCGGGCTCACGAACAGGCCTTCCGCCTTCCAGCTGGTTCAATCTTTTCTGTACCCATACCAACTACGTGGTGCAGAGCATTCCCCTGAGTGTCGTCGCGTCAGTGTCGGGGAACTCCACTGAGTTGACGTCGCAGCACTATCAGGCTGCGAGGGCATATTGCCTGTTGTCAATTACTTTGACGGTACCCCTGTTTAACGTGGCGAGGAGACCACGACCTGCTTCCCTTGTCAAAACCAATATGTCGAAACCAGTCGCCCCCAGGGTAAACGGGTCAAGCGCGCTGTCCGTCTGAGGAGAGTCCTCGCACACAACGCCTGACGCCATGGGATAGCTTCGAATCTTTCAAAGTGCGAGGAGTCAGTATAGCAGATTTTGGTGGCAGGGCGCGTGCGGATACCACTTTGTTGCCATCGCGGCGAAAGGAAGTCTGAGGGGATCTGCCGCAATTTTTGTCAGTTTTTTGGAGTTTTGCTCGACTGCTGCACATTAACTGCCGGTTTCGTGTATCCAGCAGCTCAGCTTACTCTTGTTTTCGATAAGTTCAAGACAAAGTTTGGAAAGCGTGTGGGGACGCAGTACGTGCTTCATCCCAAACCTCTCAAAAAAGGAAGGTGAGCGTGTCTATCTGCCATTGTACATGGCGCTCTATCTTTAGAGCCAGGTTGGCCATCAGATGGCATGCAGTGAATAAGTCGGTGTTTTCCTACAGCCGCATACGCAAGAGCCGCATGCTGTAGAGCAGCACCGCTATGAGCACGCCGGTGTCTGCGAGTATGGCCGCCCACATACCCGTGATGCCCGTAATCGTCAGCGCGAGCACGGCCAGCTTGACCACCAAAACGAACACGAGGGTCACGCGTATCGTACTCATCGTTTTTCGCGCAAGCTTGAAGAGGCGCGGCAGGCCCTGGAGGCTGTCTTCCATGAGTGCGACATCCGCGGCTTCCACGGCGGTGTCGGTGCCCAACGCTCCCATGGCAATGCCCACATCGGCGAGCGCCAGGGCCGGTGCGTCGTTGATGCCATCACCCACCATGGCCACCGTCCCATACTCCTGCTTAAGCGCACGAAGCAACTCGAGCTTGTCTTCCGGCAGAAGCTCGGCGTGGTATTCGCTCAGATGCGCATCCGCGGCTATCTCCTCCACCACCTCGCGCTTATCACCTGAGAGCATGACGGTATGCGCAAGGCCCAGCCGCGTCAGCTCGTCCATTACCGCCGGTGCCTCGGGACGCAGCGTGTCCCTCAGCTCATTGCGGTTGAGGCCGGCACCCAGGGTGAGGGTGCCCGTCTTGTCAAAGGCAATGGCCTGGACCCTGGCGCTCATCTCCAGAAAGGCACCTCCCTTTACGAGGATGCCACTGCGCGCGGCACGCGCCAGGCCGCACACCACACTCACCGGCGTCGCTATGACCAGGGCGCACGGGCAGGCCACGACCATCATGGAGAGGGCACGGTAGACCCACACGTCCAGGCCGCCCAGCGCAACAAGGCCACTGAGACTGATGAGCGGCGGCACCAGCGCAACAAGCACCGCCATCGCCAGCACGAGCGGCGTGTAGTAGCGGGCAAAGCGATTGATAAAACGCTCATACGGGCTCCGCTTGGCCTGCGACTCCCTCACGAGCTCGACGATGCGGGCCAGAGTGGAGTTCTCCACGGTGGCCGTGGTCCTTATCTCAAGGAAGTCGCTCACATTCATGGCCCCGGAGTACACCGGCGCGCCTACAGCCTTCTCCACCGGTACGCTTTCCCCGGTTATCGCGGCCTCATCGATGCGCGAGCTACCCCGGGCGATGATGCCGTCAAGCGGGATACGCGAGCCGGGCTTGACCACTATGGTCTCCCCCGCCGCCACCTCTTCCGGGGCAAGTTCCAGCGTGCCGCCCTCGCGCAGCACCTCCACCCTCGGAGGCGTCAGCTCCAGCAGCTTGGCGATGGAACGGCGGTTGCGGCCGATGGCAAAGCCCTCCAGCCACTCGCCAAAGCAGAACAGCGCCACCACCACCCCGGCCTCAGAAAAGTCGCCGAGCAGGCAGGCGCCGACGACGGCCACCAACATGAGGATGCTGATGTCAATGCGTCGCCGGAGCACAGACTCCTTAACACGGGGAAGGATAAGGTAGAGTCCCAGCGCGCACGCCGCGCCGGAAACGAGGGAAGGGATCAGGGGAGGAATAGCGGGGAGCGCCCCCTCGCCGAGGATGTGAAGGATGGTTCCCGCGAGAGCCGCCACCGCGCAGACGATGAGAACCGGGAGCTGGATGGCGTCGTCATCGTCCTCTCCCGCCGCACAGTCATGCGAGCACCCACAGGCTGGCTCATCGTCGTCAGAGGCCGCCGGAGAGGCCAGCGAGCAGCGTGAGCTCTGCACCCTGCTACCCGGAGCACAATCCCGGCCCTGGCTCGAACCATCGTTTTGCAGGAAGGCCTGGCCGTGTGGCTGGCACTGTCCGCAGCCACAGGCAGCTTCGTTATTGTTGCTCATCATCAGTTCCCCACTTCTTCAGAGGCATGTTCTATGCCCACCTTGAGCATGCTCAAGACGTGATTATCGGACAGACGGTAGACCGCGCGCTGCCCGTCTCGGCGGGCACGCACCAGATCGATGTCTCTCAGCAGCCGCAGCTGGTGGCTCACCGCGCTTTGCGAGACCTCGCAGATTTCCTGCAGCTCGCATACGCACAGCTCTCCGTTGGCCAGGGAAGCCAGGATTTTGAAACGAGTGGAGTCGGCCATCGCAGAGAATATCTGCGTCGCCTTATAGATAAGCTCGTCACCCGGAAGTCCCTTGGCCGCGTGCCCGAGGGAGTCGGCGTCCGTAGCGCTCGTGTTACAGAGCAGGACATCCCTGCTGTGTAGCTCTGTGTCAGTTTCCTGTGTCATTGCCTGCCTCATTTCCCCGGCCGGTGCTCATCAGTGCCTTCTGTGCCGCCGTTTACCGCCGTTTTGTATCCATCGATATATGAGCATGTGCTCATATTAGCGACTGCTCATGTATCTGTCAAGAAGAATTTTTCCATACGGTTTGTAACATGTCCGGACGAGGTTCAGATCCTCTCTGTGGCTCTGAGCGAGCCCTTCGGCTGCGCTCAGGGCAGGCTCCGCGAGGGCGTCAATCCCGTTCTTGAAACAAGGGAAGTGGCGAAAAACTGACCACTCAGAGGGCACGGTCTTCTGGATTGCCGCGTCGCGCGCTGCGCTCCTCGCAATGACAGGGGGTGTTACCAGACGAGAGCTGAGGTCTTACAGGACCTTTGCCAGATACTGGCCGGTGTAGCTCTTCTTGACCCTGGCTACCTCCTCGGGGGTGCCTGTGGCAAGTATCCTGCCGCCTCGGTCGCCTCCCTCGGGGCCCAGGTCGATAACCCGGTCGGCGCTCTTGATAACGTCGAGGTTGTGCTCGATAACCAACACGGTATTGCCCCGCTCTACGAGACGCTGCAAGACCTCCAACAGCTGTCGCACGTCGTCAAAGTGCAGGCCTGTCGTGGGTTCATCGAGTATGTAGAAGGTATTGCCGGTCTGCCTGCGTTGCAGCTCGCTGGAGAGCTTGACGCGCTGTGCCTCACCGCCCGAGAGGGTTGTGGCCGGTTGCCCCAGCTTGATATAGCCGAGCCCCACGTCGTGGAGGGTCTGGAGCTTGCGGGCAAGCTGGGGGATGTTCTCGAAGAAATGCAGGGCCTCATCCACGCTCATATGCAGTATCTCGGACACATTTTTGCCTTTGTAGCTTATCTGGAGGGTCTCGCGGTTGTAACGGGCGCCACCACACACCTCGCAGGGCACATACACATCGGGCAGGAAGTGCATCTCTATCTTTATCTGACCGTCGCCCTTGCACGCCTCACAGCGGCCGCCGGAGACGTTGAAGGAGAACCGCCCGGGGCTGTAACCACGCGCACGGCTCTCGGGCACCGAGGAAAAGAGCTGGCGGATGTCATCCCACAGCCCCACATAGGTGGCCGGGTTGGAGCGCGGCGTGCGACCTATGGGGCTCTGGTCGATGTCGATTACCTTGTTGAGTTGCTCCGCTCCCTTTATCTTGTCGTAGTAGCCCACCCGCTTATGGGAGTGATGGATGCGGTTGGTGAGGGCCGGAGCCAGGGTATCGGTCACCAGCGAGGACTTGCCGGATCCACTCACCCCGGTCACCACCGTAAAGGTGCCCAGCTCTATCTGCACCGACACATCCTTGAGGTTGTTGGCGGTGGCACCCTCGAGCGACAGCACGCCCTTATCGGGATGGCGACGCTCGGCAGGCACGGGAATCGTCTTGCGCCCCGAGAGGTAGTCCGCCGTGAGCGAGCCCTTGGCCCGGGTAATGGCCGCCGGCGTGCCCTCGGCAACCACATGCCCGCCGTTCTCCCCGGCGCGGGGGCCCAGATCCAACACGTGATCCGCCGCGAGAATGGTCTCCTCATCGTGCTCGACCACGATGACGGTGTTGCCCAGGTCGCGCAGGCGCTCCAGCGTGGCTATGAGCCGCTGGTTGTCGCGTTGATGCAGGCCGATGGAAGGCTCATCTAGGATGTAGAGCACGCCCATGAGCCCCGCGCCAATCTGCGTTGCGAGCCGGATGCGCTGGGCCTCTCCCCCGGAGAGTGTGGCGGTGGCGCGCTCCAGCGTGAGGTAGTCGAGCCCCACATCCACGAGGAAGCGCAGGCGCTCGACTATCTCCTTGACCACACGGCCACCGATCTGCTGCTCGCGCTCACTCAGGCTGAGACCCTCGAAAAAATCCAGACACTGGATGGCCGAGTACTGCGTCACCTCAAAGATGTTGAGCCCGCCCACGGTTATCGCGAGTATCTCCGGTTTGAGGCGGGCACCGTGGCAGCTCTTGCACGGCGTAATGGCCAGGTACTGCTCCAGCTTTGCCTTTTGCTGGTCGCTCTGGGTATCGCGATACCGCTCCATGACAAGCTCGATGAATCCGTCCCATTTATAGGTCCAGTGGGTGTCGCGGCCATCGCGGGTCACGTAGTCCACGCGGATCTTCTCCGGAATGCCCTCCATAAAGGCCCGGCGTATCCTGAGCGGAAAATCCTCCCAGGGGGTGTTGATATCAACCTTCAGATGTTTTGCCACGGCGGCCAGTACCTGGGGGATATAGTTGGAGTTTGCGCCAAAGACCGTAAAGGCCCCCTCGGCCAGAGAAAGGGAGGGATCGGGAATGACCAGCGAGGGATCCACCTCGTTCTTGAATCCCAGGCCAAGACAGCTTGGACAGGCGCCGTAGGGGGCGTTAAAGCTGAAGTCGCGCGGCTCGAGTTCGCCGAGCGAATGTCCGTGGAGCGGACAGGCCAGCGCGAGGGAGAAGGACTCCTCCACATCGGGGTCGAGCAGCTGGATTATCACGTTGCCCTCGGCCATGCGTGTGGCGGTCTCCACGGCCTCGGCCAGACGGCTTCTGCCTCCCTCCTTCAGCACGAGCCGGTCCACCGCTACCTCGATGTTATGGCGGAAGTTCTTGTCGAGGACTATATCCTCGGAGAGCTGTCGCACCTCGCCGTCCACCCTCACCCGCACAAAGCCCTCTTTGGCAAGCGAGGCAAAAAGTTTGCCGTACTCGCCCTTGCGGTCACGCACGACCGGTGCCAATACCAGGGCGCGACGCTCCTCGCCCGCGGCAAGGCCCATGATGCGGTCGACCACCTCGTCGGTGGTCTGGCGATATATCTCGCGCCCGCACTCGGGGCAATGCGGAACGCCGATGCGCGCGAACAGCAGGCGGAGATAGTCGTATATCTCGGTGACGGTGCCTACCGTTGAGCGCGGATTCTTTGAGGTTGTCTTCTGGTCGATGGAAACCGCCGGCGAAAGCCCCTCAATGGAGTCCAGGTCCGGCTTGTCCATCTGACCCAGGAACTGGCGGGCATAGGCGCTGAGGCTCTCGACGTAGCGACGCTGACCCTCGGCGTAGATGGTGTCAAAGGCCAGAGAACTCTTGCCCGAGCCGGAAAGCCCGGTAATGACCACGAGCTTATCGCGGGGAATGGAAATGTCCAGATTCTTGAGGTTATGCTCGCGGGCACCGCGTATGACGATGAAGTCCTGCACTTCGTACTCACTTTCTTGGCTCTCTACAGAAAAAACTTGCGCGTTTGCACAAACGATTATTGTACCGCAGCTTGCGCGCGGGATTGTTGGATTATAATGAACGCAATAGCAACGGACAGCAAGGAGGTTACGATGAAGTATCAATGCACCATCTGCGGCTATGTATACGACCCGGCTGCGGGCGATCCGGAGCACGGTATTGAGCCAGGCACAGCGTGGGAAGCTATTCCCGAGAGCTGGACCTGCCCACACTGTGGCGTAGACAAGAGCATGTTTGAGGCCGTAGATTAAATTCCTGTGAAAATTCAGTACGGGGAACAAGCACTGGAAGCCGAGGTTGCCGAGGGGGTAACCCTGCTTGAGGTCATCCGGGATGCCGGATTGCCCTTTTCCGCACCGTGTGGTGGCAAGGGCAGTTGTGGCAAATGCGAGGTCCTGGCTCAGGATGACGGCGGAACCCGGAAGGTGTTGGCCTGCAGGACAGCGGCTGCCGGAGTTCAGCAGATTGCGGTTACCGATGCCACCGCGGGTTTTGACCTGGAGCTGTTGCATCACGCGGTGGACGGCCATGAGTTCGGAGTAGCCATCGATCTGGGCACGACGACCATTGCCGCAGAGCTCGTAGACCTGCAAACCGGCGACAGCATAGCCCGAATGGGGCATATGAATCCGCAGTCTGTCTATGGCGCTGATGTCATCAGCCGTATCGAGGCCGCCCAGACCGGACAGCTCGAAACGATGAACCGACTCATCGTTGATGCGCTGGGCACGATGATCACGCAGCTCTGCACCAAGGCCTCGGTTGCCTCTACGAGTCTCAGACGTATAACCCTTGCCGGCAATACCATAATGGAGCACCTTGCCGCCGGCCTCTCTCCGGAGAGCATTGGGGTATATCCCTACAAGCCGCTGGATCTCTTTGGCAGGACCATTCCCCTGTGGAACGGCTTGCCGCCGGTCTGGTTTGCCCCCTGTATCTCCGGCTATGTAGGGGGCGATGTGGTCGCGGGTATGCTCAGCAAGCAGCCGCTTCCCACACTTCTCATAGACCTGGGTACCAATGGTGAGATCGCCCTGCAGACAAGGGAGCTGTCTGTGGCCGCTGCCACTGCCGCCGGACCGGTTTTCGAGGGGATGAACGTGCGCTATGGCATGCCCGCCTTGCCCGGTGCCATCAAGAGGGTGCGCTACGACGAGGTTTCCGACGAACTGTTTGTGGAGACCATCGGCGGTATGCGGCCTCTGGGCATCTGCGGCAGCGGTCTCGTCGATCTGCTTGCTATCCTGCTTTTGCACGACCTTGTCGACGAGAGTGGCCGTCTCCTCACGGCAGACGAGAGCAGCTCGCCTTTGGCCAGCAGACTACTCAGCTTTGAGGATGAGCCGGCGTTCAAGCTCCTTGCCGCTTCTGACATCGTCGTAACGCAGAAGGACATCCGAAACCTGCAGCTGGCCAAGGCGGCTATCGCTGCCGGCATCGAGACAGTATTGGACACCGCCGACCTGGCACGCACGCAGCTCGCAAGCCTGGCCATCGGAGGAGGTTTTGGGCAGCACATCGATAAGGATCACGCGGCTGTCGTGGGCCTGATTCCCGCTGCCTTGCTGCACAAAGCCGTGTTCATTGGCAACAGCTCGCTCAACGGGATGCGCAAGGCATTACTCAATCCCGCGCTCCGTCAACGCATGATCTCGCTGGCCCAGACAACACGGTATGTCGAACTGAGCACCGACACGCGTTTCTCCGAGAGCTTCATCGAGAATATGGGGTTTGAGTAGGGACTGTTCAGCCCTTTTTTGTCATTGCGAGCGAGCGACGCGAGCGCGGCAATCCACGAGGCAAGGACAAAGGGCAGGAAGTTATCCTCATCTAAATTATTACAGTTTGTCACCTCCCTTGCTAATTCCTACTAATACGCTAGGAATTAACGGGAGCAAGCTGTATACTGCCTACTACCTTAATCCCTACAAGAAAGGTATGGATTCATGGGCGATACGAAAAACACCCCTTCCCCGACTGAGAATGTTCCGGCGGAGTCTCCGGCACACGGCTCGGTCACTGTTCCTACGACCCTGCCCGATCCTCCCCCTCGCGGTAGGATACGCTCCATCAACACCTCTGTGCGCAAGGGTACGCGCAAGACCCCGCTCGCCCAGGGCTCGGTGCGCATTGCGCTCGCGAGCGGACTGGAGGGCGACGCCCACGCCGGAAGCTGGCACCGCCAGGTGAGCTTTCTCGCCGAGGAGTCAATAGCCAGGGCCCGCGAAATGGGCCTTGACGTCAAAGAAGGCGACTTCGCCGAGAACTTCACCACCGAGGGCATCGAACTCTATTCCTTGCCCGTGGGCACGGTTTTCAAGCTGGGTGACACCGAGGTGGAAATCAGCCAGATCGGCAAGGTCTGTCACACCCGCTGTGCCATCTACCATCTGGCGGGAGACTGCATCTTCCCGCGCGAGGGCATCTTCGGCGTCGTGCGCAAGGAGGGAACCGTGCGCGTGGGTGATGAGATGTCCGTGCTTGAGTGGGGCACCGGAAGCTGCGAGGCCACTCCCCCGGAAGCGCTCGCTGAGGTCGATGCCGCCCGAAAGGCCGGAACGCTGTAGCCCGCTGACAGGCCAAACCTCAGGCTCAGGCCCGGGTCGCGGCAGTGTACGGCTTGAGGCTCGACCCGTATTCTCTCACGATTATGAGAAGGAGAAATTCATGACAGACCATACGATCTACCTGGACAACGCCGCAACCACCGCTGTGGCAAAAGAAGTCGTGCAGGAGATGCTCCCCTATTTTGAGACCTGTTGGGGCAATCCCTCGTCACTCTACGAGCTGGGGCAACGCGCCCACGCCGCCCTGAGCGATGCCCGCGAACGTATCGCCGCCCATCTGGGTGCCCGTGCGCAGGACATCTATTTTACCTCCTGTGGTACGGAGTCCAACAACTGGGCAATCAAGGAGACCATGTTTGCCTACCGCGACAAGGGCAGGCACTTCATCACCTCGTCCACCGAGCACCATGCCACGGCACACTCCGCGCTGTGGCTGGAGAAGCACGGGTATGAGGTCAGTTATCTGGAGGTTGACTCTGACGGCCTCATAGACCCTGAGGCATTCCGCCGCGCCCTGCGCCCCGACACGACACTCGCCTCTCTTATCTATGGCAACAATGAGATAGGCACTATCCAGCCCATCAAAGAGCTGGCTGCCATTGCGCATGAGGCCGGCGTGTTGTTTCATACCGATGCCGTGCAGGTCGTGGGACACCTGCCCGTAGACGTCGAGGAACTGGGCGTGGACTTCCTCAGCGCGTCGGGCCACAAATTCAATGCGCCCAAGGGTGTGGGCTTCCTCTACATTCGCAGGGGCATCAAGACAAAGAGCTTTCTTGACGGCGGTGCCCAGGAGCGAAAGCGCCGTGCCGGCACGGAGAATGTCCCTTACATCATGGGCATGGCCCGGGCGCTCGACCTCAGTATCCAACAGCTTGCCCAACGCAGGGAGCATGCCGTGGCGCTCCGCGACCACCTCATCCAGCGCGTGCTGGACGAGGTGCCCCATAGCAGGCTCAACGGCCATCCGACGCTCAGGCTCCCGGGCAATGTCAATATCTCCTTTGAGTTTGTGGAGGGAGAGTCGCTCCTGCTGATGCTGGAGCAGAAGGGGGTACTGGCGTCCAGTGGCTCGGCCTGCGCGTCGGGCTCGCTTGACCCCAGCCATGTGCTGCTCGCCATAGGCCTGCCGCATGAAATCGCCCACGGCAGCCTCCGCATGACCATCGGGCACGAGACCACCAGAGAAGACATCGACTACACGGTGGAGGCAATCAAAGAGGTCGTAGCGCAGCTCAGGGCGATGAGCCCGCTCTATGAAGACTACCTGCTCGGCCGCAAGGCTGTCAGCGCCATCAAATCCTAAATCAGGGAAAATGTGAGGTTCTATCATGGCTTATTCAGAAAAGGTAATGGAACACTTCTCCAATCCGCGCAATATGGGCGAGATTGAGGACGCAAGCGGGGTGGGCACCGTCGGCAACGCCCAGTGCGGCGACATCATGCGCGTCTACCTCGACATTGATGAGGACGGCATCGTGCGCGACGTCAAGTTCAAGACATTTGGCTGCGCGGCAGCCGTGGCTACCTCCAGCATGGCCACCGAGTTGGTCAAGGGCAAGTCCATAAACGATGCGCTCAAGGTTACCAACAAGGCCGTCTGTGAGGCCCTCGACGGCCTGCCGCCGGTCAAGGTGCACTGTTCGCTCCTGGCCGAAGAAGCTATCCACGCCGCGCTCTGGGACTATGCCGAGAAGAACGGCATCGCCATCGAGGGCCTGGAGAAGCCCAAGAGCGACATCCATGAGGGCGAGGAAGAAGAAGACTACTGATGAAGGCGAGCGCTCTGACAGACGAGAAGGCGGGAGGAGAGTATGAAGGCCAGCAGTAAGGTTCGTTACGCCCTCTATCTGATGATCGACATAGCCCGGCATGAAGTAGACGGGCCCGTACCGCTCCGGGAGGTCTCGCTGCGTCAGGATATATCCCTCAAGTACCTCGAACAGATTGCCAACCAGTTGAGCAAGCTGGGATATCTGGAGAGTGTGCGCGGCGCGCAGGGGGGCTACCGTCTGGCCAAGGATCCGGATGCCATCAGCGCCGGAGACATCATGCGGGCCTCCGAGGGCGACTTTGTGTCTGTGGCCTGCCTGGAGCATGAGGCCCAGGAGTGTCCCCGTCAGTCCAACTGCTGCAACATCGCCGCCTTCTGGCAGGGGCTGAGCAATTCGATATATGCCTACACCGACAAGGTATCCCTGACCGAACTCGCTGCCGATTGAGGGAGGTTTGCACGCTCCTGCCGATTGAGGCAGAGGATGCCCTGCACACTCTCCCGCGTGCCCTCCTATTCGAAGCGCGTAACGGAGAGCGCGGTGGAGCGGCGGGCCGTAGGAAAGGTCGCCAGTATCGCCGCCGTGGCAAGGAGCAGGCTCAGCGCGAGCACCACAAAGTAGGTGGGGTCGAGCAGTGAGAAGATGACGGAGCGTCTGCCAGCGGTGAGCCCGCTGAGCAAGAGCTGCGCCACGACGAAGCCCAGGCCAGCGCTGAGCAGGAAGACCACGAGCAGAGGCAGCAGGGTTTCGGCTGCTATCATGCGGCGCAGGGTCGTATGGGGCATACCCGCGAGGCGCATCAGGGCCAGGGTGCGCCGTCGGTCGAGGATGCTGGAGACGGTGGAAACCGCCATCGAGATGCCCGAGACAGCCGTGGCAATGAGCACGCCCAGATTGGCGAGATAGGCATACTCCTGTACGAAGCTATCCGTTGCGCCATCGTCACGCATCTCGGCGATGGTCAGGGGCACCATGGCGAGCCTGAGCGACGAGGTGAGGAGCACCGTGCGGATGCGCTCGCGCATGAGGGGGTCTCCGTCGTAGCCGACAAAGAGGTAGCTCGGCCTGAGTTCTGAGCTGTCCGCGAACTGAGCCGCCTGTATCGAAGCTTCCGGGTCTGCGTCCTCAGGCACCGAGGCACTGGGAAGATAGCGCGGCGGCAGCTCTATCCACGGAGCATCCGGCACTTCGGCCTCAGGAATGCCGAGGACGGCGGCGTCCCTGGCTCTGAGCACTGCGATGCCTTCGCTCGGCCCTGCTTCCGCTCCGCCAGAGGCCTCCCCTTCCGTGTTACTGCCCTCCTCTGTTGCTGTGGGCCTCTCGTGATAATAGACAGGCGCGACACCTGTGACCCCATCGGCAGCCTTCAGCTGCTCCTGCACCGCGTCCATGTCCGCAACCGTATAGCCACCGGAGAGGCTCGCGTGGAGCAGATCGGGAGAGGCCCCGACAGCGGAACGCTCCGAAGCACCGGCGGTGTCACTCGAGGATTCGGCTCCGCCCTGTTGGCTGTCGCGCCCGTCTCCCTCCTCCTCAACATGGGCAATGGTTATGGCCGCAAAAAAGAAACTGGCCACAAACACCGCCACGACAAGCCCGCCAACGGCGCGAAAGGTCGCCTGGGGATGCTGACGGATCCGCGCAAAGGCTATGACGCCCGCGGCACCACGAGAGAAGCGTGCGGCAAAGCGGCTTGCCCACCAGGTCAGAAGCGGGCCTGCGAGTACCAGGCCAATCAGGATGGCGGCAAAGCCGGCAACAAAGAGAGCCCCGAACAGCAGCTCGCTTACACCCAGGTTCATGACGGGATTTGAAGAAAGCCAGCCTCCTCCCACCAGCGCCAGCATACCGAGAAGCACCGGCACAAGGCGCCAGAGACCCGGGCGCTTCTCCATCAGCTCCCGCGAGGCGCCGAGATCGGTGTTTTGGCTCCGCAGGGCGCGCACCCAGGCAACAAACGTGGTCGCCAGGGTAATGAGCAGCGCAACTCCTAAGGCAAACGGCAGGCTCGGCTGGATATCAGAGGCAAAGAAACGCTCATTGTCTATCTGGATCTGGGCAAAGAGTGGGCTTGCGGCCCAGGCAAGCACGGCTCCGAGCACTGCTCCCACCAGGCTGGTTACGCCGGTTTCGAGCACGGCGAGCCGGGCAATCTGCGCGGGCGTGGCACCTATGAGCCGTAAGGTGGCAAAGGTCTCACTGCGCTGCGCTGCGCCAAGCCGTGTAATGATGGAGATGAGCAACAGCACCGGCAGGAGGATGGCGATGCTGCCGACGATGGCCGCTATCCTGAAGGTGCTGGTAGAAAATGCCTTGCCTGCCAGGCTCGAGACCACCGTCGCGTCCGGTTGCTCGCGGATCTCTTCAAGCGTCATGCCGCGCAATATCAGAAGCGAGCCCGGGCTGCCGAGCGCTTCGTCTCCGAGGATGCCCGCGGGCTGGCCATAGCGCTCACCGAGGGCCTCAACCGGATACTCTGCAATGAGCGCGGCGGCAGCGGGAGAGGCAAGGTACTCGCCCGGCCCGGGCAGGGGGTGTGCGCCGGGCACGGCAACCGTGCTGTCCGCGGTGGCGGCTATGCTCACCACCCCGATGCGCTTATCCAGAAAATGGTCGGCGAGGGAGGAATACAGGACGGCCGAATTGCCCGAAATGACTATCTGGTCGCTGGACAGCTCCCCCGTCAATTCGCCTGCGGGCATGCCTGCCGTGCCGTCGGTGGCGTAGTCGGGCCAGGTCGCACGCTCGGTACGCGTCGTGAGGCCCTGCGCAAAACCCCAGAGGGTGAGGAAGAGGGCCGTTCCTACTGCCACGCCGCAGACAATGCCGAGCAGACGCAGGAGGGACGTCCGATCATGAGCAAGCAGCAGACGGGCGCAGGCAAGCGTCTTCATAGCTCAAACCCGCTTCGTATCTGCCCGTCGCGCACGATGACCTCTCGGTCCGCATAGGCGGCGGTGCGCGCGTCGTGCGTCACCACCACCAAGGTCACACCAAAGCCGCGCACGGTGGCAGCGAGCATTTCCATGACCTGCTCGGAGCTCAGTGAGTCGAGTGAGCCCGTGGGTTCATCGGCAAACAGCACGCGCGGCCCGGCCACGAGCGCACGGGCAAGCGCTACTCGCTGGGCCTGGCCGCCGGAGAGTTGCGGAGGACGCTTATCCTTGCAGGAGCTAAGCCCAAAGGATCCGAGGAGTTCCTCAGAGCGTGCCAGGGCTTCTCTGCGGCTCATGCCGCCAAGCAGAAGCGGGATGCTCACGTTGTCAAGGGCGGACAGATCGGGCAGGAGCTGGCCAAACTGAAAGACAAAGCCAAACTCAGCCAGACGCAGACGCGCGCGCTCGGCCTCATTCATCGTGGAAATGCGTTGCCCGTTGTAGACAACACTCCCCCGGTCAGGCACGAGCACGCCGGCAAGAATATGCAGAAGCGTGGATTTGCCGGAGCCGGAAGGCCCCATGATGGCAAGTATCTCGCCGGAACGGATGGTGAGGTCCACGCCTCGGAGTGCCTCGGTGAGCCCAAAGGCAAGGTGCAGATCGCGCGCCGTAATGAGTGGGGTGGCGCCCGGAGAAGTAGCAGGTGGAATGCCGGGGAGCGTGGAAGGGGGAGCACTGCTGTTCATCGTTCTATGCTTTCTCGCAGGTCTCTGAGCCGGGCGCTTATCAGATCTATCCAGCGCAGGTCGGCTTCGAGGTGGAACAGGGCATGGTCACAGAGGGCGGCGGTCGCAAAGTCAGCGCCTCGCTTTTCTGAGGTAAGCTGACGCATACGCTCCAGATGCGCATGACGCTGCCCGTCCAGCAGCCTCTCGGCATCGTCGTCTATGAGAAGCGCTATCACCGTCTTGGCAAAGAGGTTGCTCTGGAGGTTCTCATGGGGTATGTCGGGTGTGAAAAGCCAGCTTTCAACGCGCCTGAGGCCCGTGTCCGTGATGTGGTAACGCCTGCGCTCGGGGCCGTGGCCAGCCTCTGCGGCAAGCTCCTCGATGCAGTTATCCCGCATCAGGCGCGCCAGCGTGGCGTATATCTGTCCAAAGGCCAACCGCTTGCGCAGGCCAAACAGACGATCGTAGCGATGCTTGAGATCATAGCCATAGGCCGAACCCGTCTCAAGCAGTCCCAGAAGTATCATCGAGCTATCCATGCGAGCAACTATACACTGAGTGTATAGTTGCTGTCAAGCGTCATCTTTTTGGAGCCTGTCTTTCGCTTGCAACTCAAGGGTAGTCTCTTTAGTGTAACAATTGAATAACAGAGGAAGAATAGTAATGTTGTTCAGGCTATAGTACTGCTACATTATACTATGAAGCATATGTGTCGTATTAGGAGATCCTACTGTGCGGCTGCCTTGTCCACTATCCTGTAGAAACCGGAGGCCCCTATGCCAAGACACCATTTACCCACCAACGATCTTCTCTTCAAGCGAAGCCTTGCCAATGCGAGCCACCCCGATGTCACAGCAGGGTTCATTCACGACCTGCTCGGGTTGGAGGTATCTGAGGTACACATAGAGAACCCCTATGACATACAGGTGTTCAGGGACTCTTACGGGAAGGGGGGCTTAAGGCCTACGATAGTGGATGTGCGGGTCAGGCTCAAAGACAGAAGCCAGGTCATAGCAGAGATGCAGGTTGAGCGGCAGAGCATGTATCTGGAGCGTGGGCTTTACTACCCGTGCAGTCGCTACATTGAGGACTACGGCAATCCAGGGCTCGATACCGCGGAGTCTAAGTACGACTCTTTGAACCCCATCTACAGCATCCATGTCCTTGATTTTCTTCAGTTCGACGGTGACTCTGACCCGTTGCGCAACTTCTCTCTCTATGATACGCTTCATAATGAGTTTTACGGCGACAGAGTTATCTCAGATACTGTTGGTGGCCTGTTCAACCTGACCTTCCTGGAGCTTGGGAAGGACAGGCAGAGTGTACCGGAGCATGTCCGCCACTGGATGGACTTCTTCAAGGGAAGACCCTTGCCTGAGAGTGTGCCTGATTACCTGAAGAAAGCACTCGAACTCTCTGAAGAACATAACCTTACTCATGAGGAGGCACAGATGATAAGTGATAAAGAACGTGCCGAACAGGACCGGATAGGACAGTTGGAATATGCGAGGGATGAAGGCCTCCGCAAAGGCCGCTGGGAGGGACGTCAGGAAGGACAACGGGAAAGTGCCCTGTCTAATGCTCAAAGGGCGCTCTCTGCGGGCCTCGCCGAAGAGCTCGTCCAACAGATCACCAATCTTGACCTCAAAACCATCCGTAAGCTCAAGGCAACAGGGTTCAGTAGCTGACGCTCTCTGGGACAAGAGGGACGGGGCTGGTGTCCCACCGGTTTTACCCTGTAGACCTTCATCTTCTGCGACGGGGGAAGGTGGAACTCCAGCCCCGTCCCTCTTGTCCCACAAGGTGGTTGTCAATCATTATTTATACGGCAGACCTCCCGAGCTTCTGGAACGTTACTATTCAGACCCTTTATGTCACTCTGAGCGAACCCTTCGGCTGTGTTCAGGGCAGGCTTCGCGAGTGCGGCAATCCAGTTCTTGAAACAAGGGAAATGGCGAAAATGAGACTACCCAGAGACGTTCTATAAGGACTGGATTGCCGCGTCGCGCAATGCGCTCCTCGCAATGACAGTGGGTGTGAACTGCAATCCTGGACTAGGCGAGGTACGCGGCATGACGCAGCAGGGGGCGGCCGCGTGGGGCGGCCCCCCCCTGCACACATACTACTGGCTTGCGTTGCGCTTCCTGCTTGCTTGCTTGCGCTTCCTACTTCGACGCCGCCTCGAGCGATTTCATGAGAGCATCAGGGATGGCAGCGTCTCCGCCCAGCACGTAACCCAGGGTGATGCTTCCCCTCTGGGGCGTGATTATCGAGTCGATGGCGGCTGTGCCGTCTTCAATCTCGTGGTGCACCAGCAGAAGCACGGTGCCTATCCTACCGGCAAAGGCACCGCCGGACAGCGCGTCGGGGAAGTTGTTCCCCACGGCCAGGGCCAGGTTATCATAGCCAAGCGGGGCGGAGTTCGCTACCGAGTGCTTCGCAATCTCTACAGAGGTGAGATAGCGGGTAGCTCCGAATAGACGGGTGATGAAGCTGTCGTCGTCCAGGTCATAGCCCAACTGGGTGCTGACGATTTCCGGCACCGCCGCGTCGCCACCCACGATGATGATGTGCTCGATGGCGTTGCTGGCAATGGCGTCCTTTATCGTGCCCGCGGTAGCGTCGCTGAGCCCGGTCTTGGGATCGGAGAGGAATATGGGATAGTCTTCCGCATAGGCCAGCGGCGAGACCGACAGGGCGTCGGCAAAGTTGTAGCCGTTGGCTATGATGGCGGTATCTCCCCAGCCCGCTCCGTCCAGGCCCTTCTGATAGATATCCAGGGCGGTCTCCTCGCGACCCTCGCCGGCCGCACGGATGACGCGGGAGGCGTCGCCTCCCATGAGGGCCACGAGCTGCGCTTCCACGGCCACAGACAGCGCTGCGTCGCCGCCAGCCAGATAGATGGTCGTGGGCTTCAGCGTCTCTATGACCTCCTGTGCCTCTGCGGACAGGGTATCCGACGTGCTCAGCAAAACCGGAGCATCGGTGATGCCGGCCAGGCTCGTGGCTGCCAGAGCATCGGGGAACTCGTCGCCCCGGGCCACGATGACGGTGTCAACATCCGCTGCCGTGTAGGCGCCGGAATCGAGGATGATCTGCTTCATCGTGTCGTAGCGATCCTCACCGGGAAAACGCACCCAGTCCTCGTCGGGGAGCGGAGCGGTAAAGCTACCGGTGGCTTTGTCCCAGGTAATGTCGTAGAGATCGACCTGTCCGCTTTCGTCTTCCACCTTGATGGTGTGGGTCTGTTTGGAGAGGTAGAAGTAGAGGTCTGTGTCATCGGTCTCGCCCACCCAGTTTGCAGGGGTATAGGTTTTGTCTTCCTGATACTTACACTCATAGCTCGTACCGCTGTAGAACTCCTTGCCGTCGATGGTAACGGTGAGCGTCTCGCCCCGGTCAACATAGACAAGGGAATCGAGGGTAAAGAGGGTTGCCTCATTGCCGGCTCCATCCATCTTCTGCGCCGTGATAGCCACGTCGGTGATGAGGTCCTCTGTGCCGGTCAGGCCCCAGGAGGGCAGGCCATTAGAAGTGATGGCCGCCTTGATGGAACCTCCGCTCACTTCAAGGGTACCCGCACTTGCAGGATTCGTACTTCTACCACCTCTTCCGATGGCCGATCCCTCCCAATTGGCCATGACATAAGTCTGGCCGCCGCTTACGACGACGGGGCCGGAAATACCCAGACTGCTCGCGCCGATGGCAGCGCCTCGGGCATTGGCGTATACGTACAGCCTGCCTCCCTCAATATAAATGGGGCTGCCTGCATCGGTTTGGCTGTCGTTGCCGATGACTGCACCTACCTGTGAACCCTTGATAAAGTAGTTGCCACTCTGAAACCTCATGGTCCCACTCTGCTCATTTTCGTTGGAGCCGATGCCGGAGCCCGCCCTGTTCTTGTACAGGAAGAAGGCATCGTCGGCGTCACCCTGGAAGGTAGCAGACGCAGTACTGCCTACGTGGATTACGGCCATGGAGCCACCAGCGTTATCGCCATCAATGAGGTTATTTCCCTTGCTGTACAGGGTGCCCGCTCCCTTGAAGTCGATGGCGTTGATATCGGTGGTACAGTCGAGCCACACCTCAGTAAGCGTGAGTTTGGAGCCCTCGCCCACAATAAAGGTGATGTTCTCATTGGGGATATCGCCCTGGCCCTTGTCGATACCGTTGCCGATGATCTCCACGCTGACACCGTCCGCGAGCGTGATGGTGCCGTTGTTGGCGTTAGAGGCCAGTTGATAGCTGCCGTTGGTGGTGAGTCGCTCACCTCCGCTCAGGGTGCCGTCGAGCATAGGCTCGACTGCTTCGTTGGTGGTGACCGCCCCCGCCCCTAGGCCCCATGCCGCGGGGGCAAGGGCCGGCATCAGACCCAATGCCAGCGCGAGGGCGAGCAACACCATCGCCACCCTTTTACTCTGCTGTTGTACCTTCTGTCTCATGAGCTTCCTCCTTTGTCTGTTTCAGGAATATCGTGGTTTTCTTCAAAATCCTCTGCACAGTATAGCCGCTTTGACATTTGTTTGCTGCCGAGGATATCAATCCACCTCCATCAGCGGAATGCAGGTGCGCATACAGAGGCCCGGTTCCACCTCGACGTCGGCAACATAGACGCGGGCGTGGTAGATGCGTTGCAGCGACTCGGTGGTGATGACTTCTGCGGGCGGACCGCTCTGGATGATGAGGCCATCCTCCATTATCTGCACCTCGTCGGCGCAGAAGAGCGCGTGGTCGGGGTCGTGCGTGACCATGAGCACCGCCATGCCACTGCGCGCGAGCCGGTGCATGCGCGTGAGCACCAGCTGCTGGTTGCCAAAGTCCAACGAGGCCGTGGGCTCGTCCATGATGAGTATGCTGGGCTGCTGGGCCAGCGCGCGGGCGATGAGCACCAGCTGCTGCTGCCCTCCCGAGAGTTGCGTGTACTCGCTGTCGGCCAGGTGCTCGATGGAGAGCTGCTGTATGGCCTGCCAGGCGATGGTCTTGTCGGTGCTTGAGGGATTGCCCGCCACCGAGGAAAGGTAGGGCGTCCTCCCCATCAACACCACGTCGGCGACCCGGAAGGGGAAGGGCGGGCGATGTACCTGGGGAATGTAGGCAAAATGCCGCGCCAGCTCTCTGGGAGACATGCGCCTGGTGGGCTTTCCGTTGATGCGCACCTCGCCGCCTGTCGCGGGGAGCAGGCCGAGGATGGCGCGCAGGGCCGTGGTCTTGCCGCAGCCGTTGGCGCCGATAATGCAGACAAAGGAGTTCTGCGCGACCTCAAACGAGATGCCGTGGACTATCTCCCCGGTGCTATAGCCGGTATGCAGGTCGCTCACACTGAGGAGGGCCGGTTGCTGAGATGCGGGGTCGCTCACGCTCACCACCCCTTCATATTCTTGCGATAGATGAAGATGAAGAAGGGAACCCCCAGTATGGAGGTGAGCAGGCCGATGGGTATCTCGATCTCAAAGAGCAGGCGCGCGAAATTGTCCACAATCAACAGAAAGAGCCCTCCCACCAGCATGGTGGTTGGCAAGAGCACGCGGTAGTTGGGCCCCACGATGGCGCGCGTGAGATGGGGCACCACGAGGCCAATCCAGCCAATCATGCCCGAGACAGCCACCGAACACGAGGTGAGCAGCGTCGCGGCCGCGATGACGATGAGGCGTGTGCGGCCGGTGTTGATGCCGAGCGATTTGGCCTCGTCCTCACCAAAGGAGAGCACGTTGAGGTTCCAGCTCTGCGTGAGCAGGACCGCATAGCCCACGAGCATCACCGGAAGGATCATGAGCAGATCCTTGAGTGAGATGGAGGCAAACGAGCCCATGAGCCAGAACGTGATGGAGGGGAGCTTGCCGTCGGCATCCGCTACGAGTTTGATGATGGACGTACCGCTCTGAAACAGTGAGCCCACGAGGATTCCGCCGAGGATGAGCCCCAGTATGGCATCGGCCTTGACCACCCGGTTGATGAGCAGCACGAGGCTCACGGCCAGAATGCCCCCGATGAAGGCGAAGGCCTGGATGTAGATGTTGCTGAGGTTCCAGAGCAGGGCCAGACAGGCGCCGAGCGCGGCACCGGCAGACGCACCGAGAAGGTCGGGAGAGACGAGGGGGTTCTTGAACATGCCCTGGTAGGCGGCCCCGGCCACGCTCAGCGCCATGCCCACGAGGATGACGACGATGATGCGCGGCAGGCGGATGTTGAAGAGCGCGCGGTGCAGGGCAAGGTCGGCGTACTCCGATTCGGGTACCGTGAAGTACTCGACCACCGCCTGGTAGATCTGCGACGGCAGGGCGGTGTAGCGGCCCAACATCCACGAGATAAAGGCAACCGCTACGAGCGCCAGGCTCACCAGGATAATCCGTCGCACCAGATGACGTACTGAGAATACCTCCAACGCCGTTTTTGTATCGGCGGGGATTTCTCTGTCCAACAGCTCGTGTCTCGCTTTTAGCATCTTGCGTCTAGTGTCCAACATCTGTGCCCGGAAGAGCTACAACCATGTGTTCTCCTTGTTACCGTCTCTTTCTGCCAGTGATTATATCAGAGTGGGTTTGAGGCGCTACTCTGGCTTCTCCTCAGCCTCCAACTCGGCGAACTTTGCCTTCATGGTTGTGTTGCCCCGCGTCAGACGCTTGACGGTGAGGCCGTCGGCCTTGTCGTTGGCCAGGCGCAGCTGGCGCTCCGACCCCAGCAGGTTCTCCTTGACCTTCTGCAGATGGTCTATCGTCTTGTCTATCTCGCCGATGGCAACCTGAAAGCGTTTGGAAGCACTCTCGAAGTTCTTGCTGAAGCCGTCCTTGAAGCTGGTGAGACTGTCTTCAAAGTTGGTGATGTCGATGTTCATATTTTTGGCAAGGGCCAGCTGCGAGCGGTATTCCAGGGTGGAGAGGGCGGCGTTTCTCAGCAGCGTTATCATCGGGATGAAGAACTGGGGGCGGATGACATACATCTTGGGGTAGTGGTGAGAAACGTCCACGATGCCGCCGTTGAACAGCTCGCTCTCGGGCTCCAGCATCGTCACGAGCACGGCGTATTCGCAGCCCTTGCTGGTGCGGTCGCGGTCGAGCTTCTTGTAGAAGTCCTCATTTTTGTGCTTCCTGGAGTCGGAGTCGCTCTCGTTTTTCATCTCAAACATGATGGAGATGAACTCCGTGCCGTCGCCTGCGGCCTCTCTGAAGATATAATCGCCCTTGCTGCCGGCGCTGGCATCGGAGTCCTTGGCAAAGCTCGCGTGTCTGAAGGCCGTGGCACGCAGGCGCTCGAACTCCACCTCGCAGTGCTGCTCCAGGGTCTCGCCGACCATCTTGGTTGACATCCTGGTCTTGAAGTCCTTGAGCCGCTCTATCATCTCGTCCTTGGCTTTGAGCTCGTTGTGATACTTCTCGGTGACGGAGGCCTCAAGCAGGCGCCGCTCGTTGGCGGCGTTTTCCAGCTTGGAGGCCAGGATGTCGCGCTCGCGCCCTATGCTGTCCACTGCCCGGGCTACGGCCAGCTCCCGGTCAGTCTCAGACTGCGCGATGCGTGCCTCGAGCGCGGCCAGCTCACGCTCCTTCCCGGCCAGCAGGACGTTGAACTCGTTACGGGCGTGTGCCTGCGCCAGTTCTACCGCACCCGCCTGTTTCTCATTGATGAGCGTCTCGCGTGCCCTGAGTTCCTTCTCAAACTCCGCGGTGCGCACCTGACTTACGATATTGGCATATCCGGCCTCATCCACGGTGAATACCTCACCGCAGTTAGGACATTTTATTTCGGCCATAGGGCAGATCCTCTCTGATGGGGATAAGCAAGGTTATTCTGGTTATGATACCCGATGCGCGGTATACTGGGGACATGCGTCTGTTTGTAGCGGTGACATTTTCTGATGAAGTAAAGGACAGTCTGGCCATTCTCGCCCGGGAGTTAGAGCGACAGGCCAGCGCCGGCCGTTTTGTGCCGCGCGAGAACTTTCACCTGACGCTGGCCTTTCTCGGCACAACCGAGCGCTTCGCTGAGCTAGAGGAGATGCTGCGTCACACCGCCCGCCTGGAGCTGGCCGAGCCGCTCGAGCTCTGTCTGGAAGGCATTGGCAGCTTTAAGGCCGGACGCAAGAGCAGCAGAGCGCGTGATGGCAGAGCAGCTGATGCCTCGGCAAGACGCGGCGGAATGACCGGTGGCAAGACAGGGGAAGGCAGGGCGGGGGAAGGCAAGGCGAGAGATTTTGCGAACGGAACCGGATACACCTGGTGGGTGGGTGTTGCCGAAAATCCCGGCTTGCTCCGCTTGGCAGGCGTCCTCAGCCGTGCCCTGCGCGAGGCGGGCTTTTCCCGGGAACGGCGTTCCTTCAAGCCGCATGTCACGCTGGGCAGGGCTGTTGTTACCCGGAAACCCGTCGAACTCATCCTGCCGGAACTCTCCGTAGAGGTGCATTCCCTCTCCCTGATGAAGTCCGACCTGAGTGCTGCGCTCCCTGTGTACACTGAGATCTTCAGAACCTGAAGAGCGTATTTCCTGCTCTGTTCTCTCTGCTCGCGAAGCTTTGAATCCCCTCTTGACAGCACGCTATTCAGTGATACTATAGAGTGGTAGTAAGTGATACTGTATACTGAAATACCCACTGGACAGGCAATAGCGTACAGGAGGAACCGCGTTGGAAGGCTTAACGGAAATGCTGAAGGGCGTGCTGGAAGGTTGCGTGCTGGAAATCATCAGCAGGGGCGCGACCTATGGCTATGAGATTACGCGACGGCTGAACGCGCTCGGTTTTACGGACGTGGTGGACGGCACGACCTATACCATCCTGTTGCGTCTGGAGAAGAACGGGCTCGTAGACACCTGCAAGCAGCCCTCAGAACTGGGGCCACCGAGGAAGTTCTTCACGCTCAACGACGCAGGGCGTGAGGAACTCTGCCGCTTCTGGGCCAGGTGGGAGTTTGTCGCATCGAAAATGAATCAACTCAGAGAGGAGCAACCGCATGTCTGAATTCTTCGACAACTATCTCAATATCAGGAAGATACGTGCAAGCAAGCGTGAATACAAACAACACATGGCACGGGTGGAGGCGTTGCCGGAAGACTATCAGTATGTCTTCAAGAAGATCCAGCACCATATGTGGATGTTTGCGGCGGGTTCGGGCTACGACATGATGGAGATTCACTACAGCCTCATTGAACTCTTTGAGGAGGGCGCAGCCGAAGGCAGGCCCGTGCTGCAAATCACGGGCGAGGATGTGGCGGCATTCTGCGATGAACTGCTGCGTAATGCAAAGACCTACACCGCTGATTGGCGTGAAAAGCTCAACCGCGACATCCTGAGCCACATCAGCACAGAAGACGGTCGCGCATCAGCAAGAAAGGAAGCACGCAATGACTGATGCCGTGATCCAGGTAACCGACCTGCAAAAATCCTTCACCGGCAAAAAGGGTGCCAGGACAGCCGTCTTGAAAGGCGTGTACTTTGAGGTGCGGCGCGGCGAGATCTTTGCACTGCTCGGCTCAAACGGTGCGGGAAAGACCACGACGGTCAGGATCCTCTCAACGGTACTCAAAGCGGACGGAGGCAGCGCACAGGTCTGTGGCTATGATGTGGCGCGGCAGGCGGACAAAGTGCGCGAGCGCATCAGCCTGACGGGACAGTTCGCCGCTGTTGACGGCATGCTCACGGGGCGGGAGAACCTCCTGCTCATCGCCAGGCTGCGCGGCGTGGCGGATCCTGCGAACCTCGCCGACGGCCTGCTTGAACGCTTTGGCCTCGCAGGCGCGGCACACCGGCGTGCAGACACGTATTCCGGCGGGATGACGCGGCGGCTCGACATAGCGATGAGCCTCGTGGGGAGCCCCACCGTCCTCTTCCTTGATGAACCAACAACCGGGCTTGACCCAGAGGCCCGGCTTGCAGTCTGGCAGACCGCGAGAGAGCTTGCAGACGGCGGTACAACCATCCTCCTCACCACGCAATATCTGGAGGAAGCGGAGCAACTCGCCCAGCGTATCGCCATCCTGCACGATGGAAGAATCATCGCTAACGGAACGCTGGGCGAACTCGAAGAGCTGCTCCCGCCCGCAAAAGAGGAATACGTGATACGGCGGCCGACCCTGGAGGAGGTATTCCTCGCAATCATTAACGCCCAGCAGGGCGGCGTGGCTGGGCAGGGTGGCACAGTGTGGCAGGGTGGCGCGGCTGAGCAGGGCGGCACAACCAGACAGAGCGACGCAATCAGACAGGACGCTACAGCCAGACAGGATGGCGCGACCATGCAAAGCAGCGCAACCAGGCAAAATAGCGCGTATCCAGACAGGAGGGCAGTGCTATGAAGACCCTGCACGACACCGGCGTATTGTTTGGCCGCCTGATGCGCCATATACTCCGCAGCCCCGACACGATTATCACCGTGGCGATTACACCCATCGCCATCATGCTGCTGTTCGTCTTTGTGTTGGGTGGAGCGATAGAGACTGAGGGCAGCTATGTGAACTACCTTGTGCCGGGCATACTCCTCATTGCCATTGCAAGCGGCATAGCCTACACCGCTCTGCGGCTCTTTGCCGACGTGAAGAACGGCCTGTTTGAGCGCTTCCAATCCATGCCCATTAAGCGAACCTCCCTGCTCTGGGCACACGTCCTGACCTCGCTGGTGTCTAACGCCGTCTCGATGGTTTTGATTATCCTGGTGGCGCTTGCCATTGGCTTTCGACCGAGCGCTGGTGTGCTGGCGTGGCTCGCCGTTGCGGGCATACTGGTTCTGTTTACGCTGGCGCTCACGTGGCTTGCGGTCATTGCTGGCCTGACGGCCAGGTCGGCTGAGGGCTCCAGCGCATTCTCGTATCCGCTTGTCTTTCTGCCATTCATCAGTTCGGCGTTCGTACCAACCACAACCATGCCCGCCGCAGTCCGTCTCTTTGCGGAGAATCAGCCGGTAACCTCCATCGTCAATACGCTCCGCTCCCTGCTGGGCTCACAGCCCGTTGGCAGCGACATAGCAATCGCGCTCGCCTGGTGTGTGGCCATCACGGTCGTGGCATACCTGTGCGCCATGAGGGCCTACCGGCGACTTGGGTAATGCCCACGTGCCACAACAGGGCTCCAGCCACGCTCTTTAGTGCTGTCTTGCCCGAATCTGATGGAGAGGCGGTAGTGAGAAGCGCCCCGAAAAAATTATGGTTTCTTGAAAAGTAGGATTACGGTGTAATTGATCTGGTTGACTATCATATCAACGTACTCGCTGCCCTGTTCCACTTCTTCGTTGATTCCTGTCTCGATTAACTCCGCAAGTTTTTTCTCCGTAAGCTTTGAACCGATATACTTCGTGTAATACATGCTGCTTCCTTTCTCACACTACTCAGGGGAACTCCAACTACACACTGACGCAGTACTTACTGCATAGTACTCAGTATATTCCTGGCTCGCCCGCGGAGCAAGAGCCTATTTGAACAAAATGCAACCCGATCCTGTGTTGCGTTGCGCATTCCCCTGTGTTTTCTACGCCGTCATGCAAACCTGGCCCGGAGCCGACCTCTTCTTCCAGGACATATTCTGGCCGGGTGTGGCGCTGACACTCGTCAACGGCATCCCCAACCTCGTCTGCGCCGTCCTGCTCCTGCGCCGTCAGAGATGGCAGTATGCGGTGGGCATTATCTGCGGAGTTCTGCTCCTACTCTGGACGGCATGGGAGTGCGTGTTCATGCCCAACCCGGTTACCACCGTCTATCTGGTCATAGGCATCGTGCAGACAGCGGTGGCTGTTTACTGCCTGAAAGCAGGAACGAGATAGCAGAAGATATACCCCCTCAGCCTCGCAGCAAAGCAAAAGCCGTTTGATGCGCAAACTCTTCTAAAACTGCAGAAACATCTCAGTCGGAAGAGGATGTCAACCGCGTTCCCTGTGCTCCCTTCGATTATACTAATGGATCTCCAAAGGAGAATCGTTTTGGACGAACGGCTCTTGGGAGAAAGATTGGGAGCACGATTCCGGCGGAGAAGCAAGCTATCAAAGGAAGTGTGAGATGCAGGCAGACAACGATGTGCAGCGGTGTGGTTGGTGCGGCAATGACCCGCTCTATGTACGTTACCACGACGAGGAGTGGGGTCGGGTGGTTGATGATGATAGGGTGATGTTCGAGTTTCTTGTTCTCGAAGGTGCGCAGGCAGGACTGAGCTGGCTTACGATTTTGCGGAGGCGTGAGAACTATCGCAGGGCCTTTGCGGGCTTTGATGCCGAGAAGGTCGCGAGTTTCACGGCAGAGGATGTTGAGCGGTTGGTGCAGGATGCCGGTATTATCCGCAATCGCCTGAAAATCGAGGCCGCCATCTCAAATGCACGGCATTTCCTCGATGTCCAACAGGAATTCGGCAGTTTCTGTGCCTATCTGCGATCCTTCCTGCCCGATGGCAGGCCTATCGTCAACCAGTGGAGAAGCCTTGATGAGATTCCCGCCACGACCCCACTTGCCAAGACGATAAGCAAGGATATGAAGAAGCGCGGCTTTAAGTTCTTCGGCCCGACTATCTGCTATGCGCATCTGCAGGCGGTCGGCTATGTCAATGACCATGTGCTCGATTGCAGCTTTCGTCCGTAAACAATTCAAAATCAAGAGGTTCAATCTTCTAAAGACAGCTTGCGGCAGCGTTTGAGTTTTGGGTGATGGTTTTGCTCCGTAAAGGACGCTCCCTCAGGTCGTCCCAGGATATGAGGCAGGCGCGCAATAATGCAACCAGTGCTTGGGAGAGCAGTATGCAGATCACCCTTACCAACATCACCTATACCTACGACGACGCGTCGGAGCGAGCGCTCACACCGGTTACCGTGACCTTTCCGGAGGGATGGACGGGCATCGTCGGCAGCAACGGCAGTGGCAAGACCACCCTGCTGAGGCTCCTGAGCGGTGAGCTCGAGCTCAGCGACGGACAGATAGCACCGCGTCTAACAGGCGTTTACTGCGCCCAGGAGACCGAGCGGCGGCCGGCGGGCATGGACGACTTTGCCGTGGACTTCAGCGGCGAAGCCCTGCGTGTACGCAGCGTGCTGGGCATTGAAGACGAGTGGCCCTGGCGCTACGACGAACTCTCAGAAGGGGAACGAAAGCGTCTGCAGGTGGCTGTGGCACTCTGGCAGAACCCACAAGTACTCGCCCTTGACGAGCCCACAAACCATGTTGACGCCGCCTGTCGTGAGCGCCTGCTGGCAGCGCTTGCCGCCTACCAGGGCATCGGCCTGCTCGTGTCGCACGACCGCGAGCTGCTTGACGCCCTCACCTGCCAGTGCCTGTTCCTCGGTGCGGGACGCGCGACCATGCGCCCTGGGAACTACTCCGAGGGCCGTAAACTGGAAGAGCAGACACGAAGTGCGCGCCTGCACGAGCGGCACGAGGCAAAGGCCTCCCTGGCACGGCTCAGGCAGGTCAAGGCAGATCGCGACCACGAAGCTGCCCGTGCCGACGCCCGTCGCTCCAAGCGCGCCATCCCCAAAGGGGATCGCGACGCCAAGGCGCGCATCGACCTTGCCATCTATACTGGTCAGGACGGTAAAGCGGGCAGGCGCTCAGCACAGATGGATGCCCGCCTTGTGGCGGCAGAGCAGCGTCTGGAGCAGGCGCAGGTGGAGAAGGTCTACGCTGCCGATGTCTGGCTCGATGCGGAGCCCTCGCACCGCCGCCTGCTTGTGGATATGAGGGAAGGTTACCTGAGTTTTGGGACGGGAGAGCGGTTATCATCGTCGCCGCTGCAGCTGTCACTGCCACCGGAGCAGCCGTCCGCTGTGCCCTTGCCCGGGGCATCTGCGCCACCCACGCCTCCCTGCCTGCGCATTCCCCAGCTGTCCGTCGCTCCAACCGATCACATCGCCCTAGCAGGCCCCAACGGAGCAGGCAAGTCCACGCTCATCGCCGCCCTGCTACGGGAGCTGACGGCCGACCTGCGCCTACTGTACGTGCCCCAGGAGCTGGGTGCCGACGAACGCCGGAGACAGCTTGCCGCGCTCAAAGACCTCTCCACCGCACTCCGTGGCAGAGCGCTCTCCATAGTCGCGCAGCTCAACTCCGATCCTGAGCGCATCCTTTCCGGCTCTCAGGCCAGCCCCGGCGAGACGCGCAAGCTCATGCTGGCACTCGGAATCCTCGACCGTCCGCAGCTCATCGTCATGGACGAGCCGACCAACCACCTCGACCTCGTCACAACCGAGGCCCTGGAAGCAATGCTTGCCTCCTGCCCCTGCGCCCTCGTGCTCGCCTCACACGACGCCCGCTTCCTGGAGGCCACCACCTCCATCCGCTGGCAGATACGCCCGAGCGAAGATACCGCAGGCTCCGTGCTGGAAGTTATCAGATAAGGAATGGTGTTTGCGTCATGCGGCCTTTGACTCGGGTGTTTCCGCTCCGTTCAGATAGATCTCATCGCTTGCCAAGTCAAAATAATCGTCCCAGATTACCGCAAGGCCGCTTCTTTCAGGTCTTGACTTATAAAACAGATCCTGATTGGAGCAGAGTCTCTCGAAAGCAGGGATTTTGTCTACGAGCGCGCCGACGTCATATATCCTGGCCTTGCCATCTGTGAATGTTACAAAGATCTTTGACTTTGGCAGGGAAGAGACTGCCTCGACAAGGTGTTTATGAGAACTCATTGCTGTCGACCTCCTGGGTGTTCCAAACTCTGATCAACTGTTCGGAATGACCGAGTATCCATTCTTTTGCCTGTGATTGCAAAACGGCTGTCAAATCCCCCACAATCATCTCGCCGGTTCTTATGTCAAACTCTCCGTCCATATCGTCCTTTTGCGCGTGGACATGAGGAGGATTATGATCCATGAAATAAAACTTGATGATCAGTCCATTCGCGAAACGTATGAGTTGAGGCATAGAGACACTCCAGTTTTCTGTTTGCCGTTCTGTTTACTATACAGCAAAAGCAGCATAAGCACAATTTGCGTTCTGGGACAATACGTTGAATAGTATTACTGAATACGAAACACCGAGGACGGCACTGGCTTCCACCAGCGTTGGGGCAGAAATAAAGAAAGCCTGCAAGGCCTGCAAGATGCACCGGCCTTTGAAAAATGCTTCAAGCTGGCGGGACAGTGCCCTCTATCCCTGTCCCCACCCCGTATCCCTATAATAGAGAGAACGTGCCAGTGAGAGAGGGAAGGTGTTATGACCAGTAAGAGCATTGACGGAGCATTCGGATTCTTGACCCGTGCCGTGCACGGCGGCAATGAGGTGGACGCTGAGACGGGTGCAATCCGCCGTCCGATAACCATGGCCAACAGCTACGAGCTGCCCTACGACCCGTCAGACATCAACTGGAGCAGTTCGGAGGGCAGCATCTACACGCGCAACGGTGGCGCAAACCAGCGGTATCTGCAGGAGAAGCTCGCCCTGCTCCACGGCACACCAAGCTGCGTTGTGCTGGCAAGCGGCGTGGCGGCGCTGAGCGGCGTGTTCTTTACCTTCCTGAAGAGCGGCGACCATATCGTGATGTCGGACTCAACCTATATCGCGGCATATCGGCTCATCAACGAGCTTTTGCCCGACAAGTTCGGCGTGGAGAAAACCCTGGTGGACAGTGCCAGCCTTGAGGCGGTGCAGGCGGCGGTCAGACCCAACACGAGGCTCATCCACATCGAAACACCCTCAAACCCCACCATCAAGATAAGCGACATCGAGGCAATCGCACGCATCGCCCACGAAGCCGGCGCGCTCCTCTCGGTTGATAACACCTTTGCCTCGCCCTACAATCAACGGCCGTTTGAACTCGGGGCCGACTTGACGGTCGAGAGCCTGACAAAATACATCAACGGCCACGGCGACGCCATGGGAGGCGCGGTGCTGGGCGAAGCGAGCCTGATTGACCAGATTCGCGCGCAGGCCATGGTAAACCTCGGCGGAGCGATAAGCCCGTTCAATGCCTGGCTCATCATGCGGGGTGCGATTACCTTGCCGCTACGTATGCGTCAACATAATGAGTCGGCGCAGAGCGTCGCGGAGTTCCTGCAGACACTCCCGCAGGTGCGGTTCGTTGCCTATCCGGGGCTTGCAGGCCACCGTAACCATGAGATTGCCAGGAGGCAGATGCCGGGCGGATATGGCGGTGTGCTGGCATTTGGCCTCAACACCGACCACGATGGGCATAACCGCTTCGTCAGCAAACTCAGGCTCATCACCAACGCGGTGTCGCTCGGCCACGACGAGAGCCTCATCGTCTTTCTGGGTGAGAATGACGAGCGCCAGTATCTCTACGAGGAGGAATTCCACGGCGGGTTCTTCCGCCTGAGCGTAGGGCTTGAGGACACTGCCGACATACTGAGGGATATTGAGCAGGCGCTGGGAGCGGCGGAGATCTGAGCGGAGGCGCGCCCACCACCTGACTGAGGCACGGGTCTGACAGTGATACGTGTTGGCACAAAAGGTTATACTGAGCTAACTTATTGAATCAGCAGACGGAATGGCGAAGACATGACGGCAGAGACTCCAGCAGCGGCAGGCAGAACACCTTCACCAGACACGACAGCGGCGCTATACTTCTCAGGGATAGGCAACACCCGATATGCCGTTAACCGGCTTGCGCGGGGCCTGGGCGTGAAGGATGAGAACATCCTGAGCATCGAAGACGACGAGGATCGGGTGCAAGAAACGCTTGCGCACGCGGACACCGCGATAGTCGCTCATCCCAATTACATGTGCCTCATGCCCAAGATAATGAGCGACTACCTCGCTCAGCATGGCACATGGCTGGCAAACAAGGACATCATCACACTCGTCACCTACGCCAACTTCTTCTTTGACGCCGATCTCCAGGTGGCAAGACTACTCCGTAAACAGGGCATCTCCTTCAGGGCACAGAGCAACATCAGCATCCAGATGCCGATGATCGTTTGCGATATGAAGCTGATGAAATCGACAGACACAGACATACAAAGCACGCTTAAAGCGAAGGCCGACAGGAAGCTGGATGAGTGCGCACAGATCATCCTTGCAGGCGGCACCGTCCATGATGGCCAGGAGAGTGATCGCCTCAAGGCCTTCCTCAGGCAACGCATGTTCTATCAGGGCAGGATACAAAAGGATTTTGCGAGACTGCGCATCAGCGATGCCTGCACCCGCTGCGGTGCCTGTGTCAGGGCCTGTCCCAAGCAGAACCTGACAATACGTGAGGACCGCGTTGTGCAGTCCGGCCACTGCACCCAATGTTACCGCTGCGCCAACCTTTGCCCGCGCCAGGCCATAACCCTCTGGGGCAAAAAGATCCAGTGGCAGTATAAGGGGATATGAGCCGGCCTCTGCCGTACCTCGTTATGGGACAAACGGCACAGAACAAGCTCTTTTCCCCTTTTCAGAGGTCTCGATTCTCGATTCTTGCACTCCCAGTAAGTATACGAACCAGGCCGCATATGGCACACTAACTAGAACGCAAATGGTATAGTAACTCTCCCGCATATGGTACAATAGAGGGGCCGTATACCGGGCTTTGAACGCGTGTATCATCGCAGGTGTCAGAGCAGAGTTGCGGCACTTTCGAGATCCGAAAAACGGAAGGGAGATAGACTTCATAGTCGAACGCGGCCTGGATATTGTGACCATTGAGGTGAAGATGGCGGCGGCGGACGATGATGCCAAAAGGATAAACTGGTTGAAGGAAAATCTCGCCGGGCAGTCAGTCAGCGGAGTGATTGTCAATACCGGCAGCATCGCCTACACGCGAAACGACGGCATCCACGTTATTCCAGCGGCGCTGTTAGGCGCGTAAGAGGGAAAGGTGAGAAATAGCATGCAACTCATCTCTCGTCGCATCCTGCTCGGCATCTGTCTGTTCAACGGCATCGCCGCGTGTGTCTGTGGGCCTTTGATGTTCCTGGTGCCCGACGGCTCACTCATGGGAATGCAGTCCCTCATCCCTGCCATGCAAACCTGGCCCGCGGCTGACATCTTCTTCCAAGACGTGTTCTGGCCGGGTGTGACACTCATGCTCGTCAACGGCATCCCCAACCTCATCTGCGCCATTCTGCTCCTTCGCCGCCAGAGGTGGCAATACGTGGTAGGCATCGTCTGCGGAGTGCTGCTCATACTCTGGACGGTATGGGAGTGCGTGTTCATGCCTAACCCCGTTACCACCGCCTATCTTGTCATGGGAATCGTGCAGACGGCAGCGGCTGTGTACTGTCTGGCAAAGGCTGGGACGAGAGGACAGAAGATATGACCGATAACGATGACAGGTAACAGGAAGTGCATAGTGTCAACTTCATCTACCGATAAACACAGTGGCCGAGGTGATAGTGCGGCGTTAGGGACATGCACATGGCCTGCTCTCATCATCAGTATCATCGCGCTGCTACTACTCCTGACTTCTTGCGGCACAGGTTCTGTATCCGACAGCACTCAATCCTCGGGCGTTGCTGAGACGTACCCGTCTACCGCTACTCAAGAGAACGGCGAGGCAAGCGCTCAGCAAGCAGAGGAAGTCCACTCTCTCATCAACGTGAGAAACGCCACTTATACAGAGCGTCTGCCTCATGTCGCAATGACACTCCTTCAGCAGAGTGGGTTCTCCTATGGCGAAGGCTATTCTTTCGACATAGAGGTTGCCTACGAAAGCGACAGCCCGATGCGGCTGGACGAGAGCTTTATCGTCATCAAGGAAAACCGTGAGGATCTGAAAGAGGCAGCAGAGGCCATACGGGGGATACTCGGTAGAGGCACGATTGTCGCAGAGGACAGCAATGTAGAGGGCTGGAGGTACGGCGGGGACATCCTGTTGGTGCTGGGCACCGACTGCCTTGATTCTCAAAGCGGCAGAGTATTGTTTTCCTCCGATGATCCGGATTATCCTGAAACGCAACAGACGAAATACCTGGTCTCCATAAGAAACGCGACGGAGCAGCGCTTTTTGGCGGATTCGACCATGAAGAGGCTTGATGCTGCTGGACTGAGCTATGAGGAAGGATATATCTACACCATAGGCAATGCGTATCACCGCGATTATCCTATACGCTTGGCAGAAAGCTCTCTCATCATCAAAGAGAACCGTGAGGATCTGAGAGAAATGGCCGAAACCATGCGAGAGATACTTGGTACCGGGACGATTATCGAAGAGAACAGTGGGCGTAGTTGGGAGTACGACGGGGATATCCTTATAGTGTTGGGCAGAGATTGTATTGTGAGCGATTAGGCGAGGTTCCGACGGACAGCCCTGGCAGCGCTGATTGCTATAATCGAGAGCCTGACACCTTTTTTGAAAGGCCACTGATGCAAGAGAAACGGCAATCTATCACAGGCGCGCTCGTGGTGCTGGCCATCGCGGTGCTGCTCATTGTAGGCGGCATCGTGCAGGGCGACCCGCTCGCTACGCTGAGTAAGGCCATACGCGTGTGCCTTGAGTGCATTGGCATCGGCTGATGTCCGTGCTTGCGGGCTTCAAACGCCGAATAGTGCAGGTGCTGGCCATGCTGCTGTATAACCTCAACCTGCCGGGCTTTGCCGAGGGCAGCATCTGGCAGGGTGCCAGCAAGGCTGTCTGCGTACCGGGGCTGAATTGCTACTCCTGCCCGGGTGCTGTGGCATCCTGCCCTATCGGCTCACTCCAGGCAGCGCTTATCGCGAGCGACCACAGGCTTCCACTCTATATGGTGGGAACCGTGCTTGCCTTTGGGGCGCTGTTCGGCCGCACGGTCTGCGGATGGCTCTGTCCCTTTGGGCTCATCCAGGAGCTGCTGTACAAGATACCGCTGCCAAAGATTGGCAAGGGAGCATGGAGCCGCGCCTTGAGTTACGGCAAATACGTCGTGCTGTTTGTCTGTGTAATAGCTATCCCTATGCTGCTCGCACGCTTTACCGAGGTCGGCTCACCGTTCTTCTGCGCGTGGCTGTGTCCTGCGGGCACCCTGGAGGCGGGGCTTCCACTCGTTGCGGCCAACACGGCACTGCGCGATCTCATAGGCTTCCAATTCTGGTGGAAACTGGGACTCCTCATAGCGGTGCTCGCGGCCTGTGTGTTCATCTATCGACCGTTTTGTCGCTTCCTTTGCCCGCTGGGGGCGTTATACTCATTCTTCAACCGTTTTGCGCTGTTACGCTACCGCGTTGACCCTGCGCGCTGTGCATCCTGCGGCACCTGCACCGCTACCTGCAAGGCTGACGTGCGCCAAGTCAGCGACCGCGAATGCGTGCAGTGCGGCGAATGCGCGAAACACTGCGAACACCAGGCCATCAGTTTTACGCTTGCCAGCCTGATGAGAAAACAGGAGACACATAATGTCGAAAGCTAAGGTCAAACAGGCTTCCAGAGAAACCTCGCTGAATCCGCTCGCCACTCTGCTGGCAGGTGCGGTGGTTGTCCTGTTGTTTCTCTCCCTGAGCCTGTCTGCGGGTTGTACGACAAGCCAGTCGCCAGGCGGTGCGAACTCTGCCAGCCAGGGTTCATCCCCCGCTACTGACAACAGCGCCGGGGATAACACGACCGACGTGGGCACCTCCGCGCCGGGAGAGCGGGTCAAGGAGGGCGATGCCGCTCCGGACTTCTTCTTTGCCACGCTCGATGGCGCAACGAGTAGCCTGGCGGAGCTTAAAGGCGAGGTCGTGCTGCTCAACTTCTGGGCATCGTGGTGCCCGCCCTGCGTGGCCGAAATGCCCGACATCGAGCGGCTGCGCGTAGCCTACCCCAACTTGAAGGTGCTCGCCGTCAGTCTGGACGTGGAAGAGGCAGAGATGCGGGCATTCATTGAGGAGCGGGAGTACGGTTTTGCCTGGATTCACGACGTGGGCTATCGGATAGCCAACCTCTACCCCGAAAGCGCCATCCCCTATACCATCATCATCAACCGCGAAGGCATCATCACCGCGACCTTCCTCGGGAGCCCACCCGACCCCTTCACTACCTATGAGAGTGCCATTCAGGCGGCTGGTATCTGACACGCGCTATTATCGTCTCATTATTGCCCGATCCGCTCTCACGAAGTCTGGAAAGGCCTGACTTTTTAAAGGCAGAGCATGGCTTTTCTCCTCTGAGCCCAGTATGTTACGCCTGTAGCAACGCGTTCGCTTCCTTTATCAGCGAGAGGCTTTGCTCCAGATAGCGATACATCCGGGCAGAGGCATGGGCGACTTTGCCGCCGGGGATGTCCGCGCCCGCGTGCTGAAAGCTGTAGTAGTAGCTCGCGTCTGCGTAGTATTCCTTGGCCTGCCTGAGAGTGGCAGGATCGGTAGCACCACCTGCCTCTGCTTCTACGATACGTGCCTTGAGCCTGTCGAGCCCATCGAGCACCTCAGCTTCCTGAGCGCCCAAGGCAGACTGGCGTGCGCGGACGAACTGACGCATCTCATTGGTGGAACCTACGCCCAGCGAAGCATGGCAGCTGAGGCAGTAACGCATGGCCTGCTCGTTGTTCAGGGGAGAGCCGGAGGCGTTGTGGGTTCGGTACTGCTCCCCCTGCTCGTTTGTCTCATAAGGCATATGACACGACACACAGGTGAGCCCCTGCTCCTGATGCTGGCTGCCTTGAAAGAGCTCTATGTCGGGATGACCGAGGTAGTCAACGGTGATACCCAGTTCCTCGTCGGGATACATGGTCATGCCATCTTCTCGCACGGCACGCCGTAGTGCGTCGGCATCGGATCCGTAGCGATAGGGGTTGAAGTCCTCAAGTCGCGCGTTCTCCTGCAGGGGCAGGAGCTTACGCGGGTAATCACAGGTGGCATTGTGGCACTGTCCACAGGCGGCGGTCTGCGGATCTACGGTTGTGAGAAACTCGCTCGCATATGTCGTATAGGTGACGAGGGAGGCGTCCGCTCCCTCCGCCGGGATGCCGCTGGCATGGCAGGTCAGACACGAGAAATAGTCGCCCACCTCGCCCGTGACCTGTGCATAGGGCAGCGTAAAGACCTCCCTGCCATACGTTGCGTACAGCTCGTTGAACTCTGCTGTCTTGCACGAAAGACAGGGCGCTCCCACCTCCAGCAGCTGGGGATCCTGCTCTACCCGGTTTCTCAGGTTGGCGTGCGAGTGTGCCGTGCCGTCCTCTTCCATGAGCAGGGCACCTTCTATGAAACTGCGGTATTCATTGGGATACACATCCTTGAACTCGGCGTTGTAGCGCAGAGAAGCGGAAAGCCCACTCGATGCCGCCTCGCCTGCCTGCCCTGTCGTATCAGCCACGCGCTCTGCCGTATCCACCGAAAACGTGGCGCATCCTGTGAGAAAGACAAGGAATGCAACCGTGGCAACGGCAACGGCCCTTTTCCTGCGCTTCATGCTCTGTTTCATGGCAACCTCAGCCGCTGCAAAGATGCCGACACTTGCCTATCCTGTGTTCCGTTATATCCCTCATATCAACCGCAACCTGCGGGAGTCGTCATTTCCGTTGCGTACCCCGCGGCCACCCAGCCCGCCAGATCGTCGCTCATGATCCGCAAGAGGGCGAGGTCATATCCCTGCTCAGCGAGCCTTGCCCAGGCCTCCGCTCCCTCCTGCGGACTGGCGCATACCAGCACCAGGTGCCGCTCTCGGGGTATCTGGTAGAGGCGGCTCGCAAGCTGGGCCAGCGGCACGGAGAGGGAACCGGGAATCCTGCTCACGTAGAACTGCGCATAGCTCCGCATGTCGATGACCAGGAGCGGTGTTCCGTCAGGTGCGCCGTCAGTGGCATCAGCGGTGGCAGCGTCTGGCGTGAGCAGTCCGTGCAGGTCCTCAGCGCTTATATTCGCATCCTCAGGATAGGACGCGTAGCCTGTATCCGTGCTTGGTGACGCTGATTCCAAGCCCGAAGATCCGGTATCTGCGCCATCGTACAAGGGGGCAGAAGGATGAGCAGAGGAGGCTCCGCTGCTTGCAACCCCCAGAGTTTGCTCACGCTCGTCTCCTTGCAGGGAACAGGCTGTCGCAAACAGTGTCAAGCTGCCGAGAAGGCAGAGCGCAACTGCCGGAGCTATCAGCAGATACGCAAACACCTGGGTCGTTGCCAGAATACGGAGACTCCTGGGAGCTTTCCACATAGTGCATGCCGCATCTACTACGGGCCCTCAAGCGGATGCATGAGGGCAAAATCGAGAACGGCCACGTCCATGCGCCAGGTCATCAGAATGGGACTGTTGGGGTCAGAGGCCGAAGGCGCGGTGAACACGACGGCCCTGCTTCCTTCGTAGCCCCAGTTTGCCCCGATGTTATAGAGAAGACTCGCGTCCCACCCCAGCTCTATCAGGAGCAGCTTCGTAAACTCGGCGTACTTGCCGCCTCCACACATGAGGAAGATGGCCCGGTCTTTGGGAAAGAGATCCTCCAGCACCGCGAGGGATTCCTCGTAGTTTGCGGTTGCGCTCAGCAGCGTCTCGCCCTCCCAGGCCACGGTAAAGAGTGTGTCTCCCGCATACATGCCGGCAATATCACTCTGAGGGAGCGTGCCGAGGTAGGGGTAGGACACAATCCTGAATCCCGGGAGCGATTGCGTCAGCGCGGGCTTTCCTCCCACTGAGGCAAAGTCTGCGGGATCGTAGAGCATCCGCATATCCCGATAGGCCACGTCCGCCCTGCCGAGCCACTGGTCTATGGTCTCCTGATTTATCGTGGCGTCCACCGTTGCTCCCTCAGAAGGAGGGGGCAGGGGAGCGAGTGCCTCCGTATCCGGTTCACTCCCTGTACCTGATTGCTGTTCACTGCCTGATACGCCCGAACTGAGTGAGGGTCCTGCCCCCGTCAGTTCGTTGGGAGAACAGGCCGAGAGAGCACCAGCTGAGAGAAGGCAGACTGAGAGGACTGCTGCCAGCAGTACGGCGGCAAGTAAGCTGCGTGAAGGCAAGAGATTCTTGATGAGCGATGACCCTCCGACAAACAATGGCTGAAGCGTGGATGACGACCTTCGCGAACTGCAGGCTGTGGCTTTCATCTTTTTCATGCCAGCTCCTCGCTTACCAACACGCTCTCGTTCTGGGCCGCACGGTGAGCAACGATCTGCATACCCACAAGCACGATGAGCAGCACGAAGCCAACATAGCCCACACAGGCACCCAGCTCAAGGAGGCTGGGCATATACGTGGAGAGGGTTCCGTCCGCCAGAACGGCCTGACCGGAGAGCAGCGTCATCAGCTTGCCGAGAAAGACACCCACGATGGCAAGCACAGCTGCACAGGAGATGCTGACACGCGTGCGCCTTATCGCTAACAGGATGAGAGGCACGAGCAACCCAAGTAGTATCTGTCCCCAGAAAAGCGGTGCCAGGCCGCCGACTACCATAACGGCGATGGTCGTCGCTTCGATACCGCTCCCCAGATACGCCCCGACGAGCACGTCCACCGCGTTGACCACCAAGGCCGCGGCAAGGAGCGCAAGAAGCGCATTGACCAGCCGCTTTTCCTCTTGCGGCACGCGTGAGATAAGAAGAATCAGCGCCAGGGCCGCAATCATACCTTCCAGCACAAACAGGATAGGGATGCCGATATTCAGGGACCAGTGAGGCGTGCCCACGCTTACCGCCAGCACGCAACCCTCGGTGATGGTGACCGCGAGCCCAAAGACAATTCCGAGACAACCCAAGGCCCTTTTAGGCTCACGCTTGAACAGGATTATGAGCGAAATAAGTGCTGCCAGCGCGATAAAATAGAAGTCCCATACAAAGAGCGAGTTGAACTGCGGACTGAAAATGATCGAGAACACGCGCAACGGCGTGCCGGCATCTACGAATACAATCCAGCTCGCCACAAACAGGCAGGCAAACGAGATGATCGAGAGGAACTTTCTCTGCGCGTACACGCCCGGGAGTACACCGAAGAGCGAGAGGCCCGTGACTGCCAGCAGGCTGCTCCCAATACCGGCAGAGAGAAAGAACAGATCGATGTTGAGGCCCCAGGTCACCAGTCCTTCCCCAAATTGTACCGTGGTCATCTGTATGACCCAGGAAGGAATACCCACAATGAGGCACAGTAAGGCGATGATGCCTGCCAGCAGCTGCGCGCGTGTGAATCGTGGTCTTTTTGCCTGAGTCACCGCGTCAAGCGGAGCTTTGGTATGTGTTGCCTGCGCTGTGTGAGCCGTTGCCTTTTCCTGTTGTGTTGTCATGAGATCCTCCTTCTAGCTTATGTAGCGAACGCTTGGCCCGGTGCCCAGGTCTTCTTGCAGGCCATGCGCCTGATGTTGCAGTACGAGGTGTGCAATCGTGCTGGTGGGGTCGGCCAGGTCACCAAAAATGCGTGCGCGCGCCGGACAGGCCTTTGAACAGGCTGGTTCCTTGCCCTCGGCTATCCGATCGTTGCAGAGGATGCATTTCTCGACCGTGCCCGCTTCGTGCAGGAACTCCTTTGTTTCCTCAAAACCGGTCTTAATGCCCAGCTCGGGGTAATAGCCCTCGGTGGACATCAGGAAGGTTCTCGCATCATAAGGGCAGGCCGCCACGCAATAGCGACATCCCATGCACCGCTCCTTATCCACCGTTACTATGCCGTTTTCGGCCACCACGGTAGCACCAACCGGACACACCTCCGCACACGGCGCGTTGGCACAGTGGTTACACATCACCGGCTGGTACTTCATCCTCGCGTTGGGATAGCTGCCTTCCTCCCAGCGCTCCACATGGTTCCAGAACACACCGGGCGCTGTTCCATGAATCTGTTTGCAGGCAACAGCGCAGGCATTGCATCCCACGCATCTGCTCGTGTCTATGACCATTCCGTATCTCATGCTCTACCTCACTTTGCTCTTGGGTGTCTACGCCCTGGTTACTTTAAGCCGGGGGCTGGTATCGATGGCACCGGTGATGACATCCACCGCGTCCCAGCCTGTGGACAGAAGGTGGTTATAGGGTATGCTCCGTTTCATCCGGGGATTGATGCCGTGACCCACATGCCCGTTGCCGCCGGCAATGCCGAGGCAATCAGGGTGAAGGAGCTCGGTCGTGTGTACGGGGTAGGGGCCAATCCTCACGCCGCCCCTGTTCTCCACATAGACCTCGTCACCCTCCGCAAGGCCCTTTTTCTCGGCGGTTTGGGTATTAAGACAGATCTTACCAAATTCGGGCCGGGTCTCCATCGCCTCCACACTCCAGGGGTTACCGCTTGGCCCACTCACATCAAAGATCATCTCAGGGGTCTTGTACAGCACCCCGAGCAGGTCGAATTCGCTGGAGGTTTCAACCGCATGGGTCGGCCTCCACTGGGGAATGCCGCGGTAGTAGAAATCGATGAGTTCATTGTCCCAACCGGGATGCTCCACGCCTGCCTCTCTCATGCCGGCTCGCAGTTGGTCTCCGGCCCGCTTGAAGTAGATATTGAAGAGCGGATGCCTCGTCTGGCTGCCCGGCCAGTAGCTGTAATTGAATACCTTGTCGCCGGATACTTCCTCGTAGGCAAAACCGGTTTCCGCAAAGGTGTCGAGCGTCATCTCGTCGCCATAGCGCGTCCTGAGCCAGCGGTCTATGACTTCCTCCTGCGTGGGCTTGGTGCCCAGATCAAGCCAGAGATCCGGCCGTATCCCCAGGATGATATTGGTGAGAAAGACCAGCTGGCCGGGGCCGTAGAGCATCTCCATCCGCTCTGCCACGTCCATCCACACCTCGTCGATCCAACGGTTATCAAACACCGGGTCGATGATGTGCTTATGACCAAAGGTGCTGTTGACCAGCTGCGGATGGCCGGGCCGGTACATGTCAAAGTTATAGACAGCCGCCTGTTCGATATAGGTGCTGTCAGGGATCACGAGGTCGGCGAACAGGGCGTGTTCATCGATGTGATAACTGAAGGTGGCGATGAACTGGTACTCTCGTAGCGCCGCGGACGTGCGCTCGGGGTCGCCAGCCTTGTTGAAGTAGTTTGCCCCCACGCTGATGAACATCTCCGGCTTGTAATCCGCCTGATACCGCTCAGGCTCAAGCAGGGCATCGTTGACCCTGAAGGCGTTGTCAAAGCCATAGGGCACAAACTCCTGCGCCTGAAACATCTCATGAGGAAACTGCCACGGCCACATCCTCGTATGAAAGTTCTCCGGTATAACGACGCCGTCCGCGTCGGGTGTGAGGGCGCCCGGGTCAGAGGCAACCACATTACCGCCCGGCACCGCCACGGCCCCTATGAGCTGGTTGACGAGCATGGCCGTCCAGAAGGCCACGTGACCATCGCGGTGATTGGTCATGCCGCGGCTGAGAAACACGCAGGCCGGCCTGAGTGGCAGCTCATTGCCATTGATGACAACCGTTGAGCCAATGAGCGCATTGTCGAGCAGATCGCGCGCCTGGGTGCGGATGTTGGCCGCGGGAACCGTGGTAATCTCCTCTGCCCACTCGGGCGTATAGTCCGTTGTACCCTGCTTGAGCAGATGGAAGCTGGGCGAAACCTTCTCGCCCTGCACCGTGTAGACACCCTCAAGGGCAAAGTCATTGATCGTGGGATCGTCGAAGGCCTTGGGCGCAGCGTCAACGGAGTCCCAGATGAGCGGCTTGCCCGCTTCGTTTCTCAGATAGTCGCTCTGCGCCTCATTGATGAGGTAGGAGCCCGTTGTGCGGTTCTTGAGAAACCACGCGTCGTAACGGTCTTCCTCATGCAGGATAACGTTGATGAGGGCAAGCAGATAGGCCAGGTCGGTTCCCGGTCTGATGGGCTGCCATTCGCCCAGCTCAGCCTCAGGCGAACAGCGCGGATCCACCACCACCATGCGGGTGCCATTCTTCAGGGCATCTACGATATAGCTTGTAGCTCCGTCGCCCGGGGCAATGTTGGGAGCGGAGGTTCCTCCCACGGCAAGGATGTACTTTCCGTAGGCAAAGTCGGGATACTGAGCAAAACCGCCCTGCACCAGAGAGTTGCTCAGATGCACCGAGCACAGAGCGCCCGTGATCATGCCGGTATTGGGGGTGCCAAAGGTGGCCGGCACGATGCCGTACATGCCCGTGATGAGATTGTAAAACACGGGAAATCCATGCATCCACACGAGCTTGCGGGAATCGTCCGCACGCAGCGCCGCCATCTTTTCCGCGAGCATCCCAATGGCCTCATCCCAGCCTATCTCCACCCAGCCGGGGTCAACGTCTAGCCCCTTCTCTGGGTTTGTGCGAATCATCGGTGTCTTGACCCTATAAGGGTTGTAGACAAAGGCCGGGGCCGCCTGTCCTCGCACACAGCACTTGCCCTCGTTCCACGGGCCGTTGGGATTACCCTCTACCTCGGTAAGCACGCCGTCCTCAACGGTATAGTTGAGGCTGCACCGGGCAAAGTGACACGAGTGGCACAGTCCCGGCGTCACTGTTTTGGTGGGGGCCTCGGCGGCAAGCGCCTCCCTGAACATGCCTTCTGTTGCCTGAAGCAAGGGGAGAAAGCCAGCTTCTGTTGCTGCTCCCGCTACTCCCGCTGCTACGGCTGTTCCGGCAAGCACGCCCGCAGTCGTCTTAACAAAACTCCTTCTGCTGATGTCCATACTTCCTTCTCCTTATCCTTCGATCTTGTCTTTTGGTCTTGGCTCTCTGGTGTAGTTCACTCACATCCTTCGCTTGCACGCACAGCCAATCGAGTGCGCGGGCATAGCTTCAGTCAGGTCCCTTGTTACCCGCCCTGGTAGTTTCTTGAACGGGTTCGTGTGTGGATTCGTGTGTGGATTCGCATACAGCCTCGTGGGAAAGTGCCTGGGCAGATTCCCGTATTGATTCGCATGCGATTTCGTGGGAGAGTAGCCGTGCAATCTCCTGCGCGACACAGCCCCGTACGAGCAGCAAGTGTCCTCGGAAGAAATCTGACTGGATCAAGGGGAGGGTCACTTCAACATAGGACGGTACCCACCTGCCGATATGCTCCGATACAAACTCCCTCTGCAAAGTGAGCAGCATGTGTCTGTCTGGCTCGTCGTCTGCCTCCTGCGTTATGAGCCTTTGGTAGTACCCAAGCTCTATGCCCACGTAATCTGGCCGCTCCCCCGCGGCAACCGCGAGTCCTGAACTCTGGTAGGCTCGGGTGAGCGACAGGAGTACGGCTGGCGCGGGCTGCCCGGAGAGCCATTCTGCCTCGTAGGGAGGGGTCGGGCCGGTTGCGCTCACACCACGGTAAAGCCGGGTGCGTTCAACGGCAAGCTGTGTGAGGGCGGTCTGGTGCTCTGCCTCAGCGGGCAAGCAATCTGTCGGCGACTCCTGAGAGCCCTCCCGCCTGCAGTGCTCGACGATGTCGGTGAGAACGTCTGTCATGAGCGCAAGCCCGCGGCTGCAACTGTGCGAGTTGCCCAGGCATTCCTGTGTCTGCCGTAGAAGCTCCCGGTAGGCGCTGAGCTGATCCTCCTGCAGGCAGCTCTGTGTGGGAGCGTGCATGAAGGGCCAGACGGCGCAGCCGAGAAGCAAGGCCCTCAAGGAGCAAGGCATACGAGTAACAGGTACGCCGGTTACACTGGCCTTTGAGGATGCCGCATTGTGGGCGAGCAGGTCGCCAGACGCCGAAGCACCAGCTAGATGAGAGTTGGCGATGTGAGTGTTGGCCATTGTCTTATGTTTGGTAGGCTTTGCGGGTTTTGCAGGTTTCATTAGCTTTTCCTTCTATTTTATGTAGACCAGTCACTATATTAAGGGCAACAAGGCTGCGCCTGTGGTTCGCGATAGCATCTTATCAGTTGACCGCCAGCATCCCGGCTACCGCGGTTCTGGCCCTTTCCAAATACTTGGGATCCTCGAAGATAATGGCCATGTTAATGCTCCCGTCAATGAGTGTTTCAATGGCTATGGCCAGTTGGCGCGCTTGCGCCCGGTCATACCCTCCCTCAAGCAGCTTCTGCTCATAGAGCGAGATCCACATTTCAAGTGCCTGGACAGACGCCTGTCTGAGTTCCTCGCTTACCTGTACTGTTTCAAGCGCTAACAGCGTCACCGAAAAATGCCCCTGCTCGCTGAATATGCTTTTCTTGAGCTTGCGGAGATGATTATCGAAGGCTTCAGCAGCGTTTTTGTGCTGCGCCATGCTTATCCTAATGTTTTCGGTGACGAGCAGCTCTGCCCTTCGCAGTACTTCCAGAGCAATCTCTTCCTTGCCTCCGGGAAAGTGATAGTAGAGTGACCCCTTGGGAGTGTGACTGTCTTCAATGATCTGATTGACACCGACCGCGTGATAGCCATATTTTTGAAACAGCACGAATGCCGTATCAACGATTCGACTCTTTGTCTCTGCTCCATTGCTCATTACGTCCTCCTGCAATAGATTATACAGAACGGTCTAGCGATTGCAAGTCTTTTTTTTGAGAAAGTTTGATACAATTCTCCGCAGCTGTAGCGCTCAGATCCTATCCCACAAGAGGAAGCTGTCAACCCAGCAGATTTTCTCGTAACAGGCGCTTGAACCGCTCGGGCTCGTCGCCGAGCGGGCTGTGTGCGCTCTCCTCAAACCAGAGCAGCTCCTTGACGGGCGCATCGATAACGGCAAAGTATTCCTCCACCAACGCAGCCGGGGTATTACGGTCGGCGCGCCCCTGAAAGATGAAATAGGGCATGACAAACCGGCGGGCCTCCCTGCGGAAGTCATAGTTGACCAGCTCAGGCCACATGGTCGCGAGCACCAGCGTGCTGCCCCTGAGATAGCCCCAGACATCCTCCACGCTATATTCTTTTGAAAGCAGGACGGGCTTAATATAGGAGTTAAAGAAGCCCTCTCCCTTGCGTGTGCTGCCGCCGTATGTGGAAAGGATCCGGCGCTGTGCGAGAAGGCCTTTGAGCCCGCCGCGGTACTGTCCCCGCTCAGGCGGCCCTATGCGTTCCAGCGTATCGAGACTCCGCTGGTCTGCGGCTTTGCGCGCCTCCTGCACCGTGAACTCCCAACTGAGTTGCTCATTCTGTACACCATCGACCACCTGGCCACAGCCCACGTAGGCGGCGATGTGCTCCGGGTAGCGGTACGCCAGCAGGGTGCCCAACTGACTGCCCCAGCTGCCGCCCAAGATGTTGATTTTAGCAGCCCCAAACTGCTCGCACAGCCACTCCACCAGCTCATGGGCGTCCTCCACGAGGCGGTCAACCGTCAGCGTGACAGGGTCAACTCCCTTATACGATCCGGCGCAGCCGCGTTGATCCCAGGCCACCACAACAAAGTCGCGCGCAAGATCGCCGTGTTGGGTCATGATACTGTGACGGTTGCTCATACCGGGGCCGCCGTGCAACACCAAAAGGATAGGAGCGTCAGGATCGGTAAAACGGATATGGAGTTTCTGGGGAAAGCCGCCCAAAACTACCTTCTGGATATGGTCGGTTTGACAAACAGGCAGGCGCGAAGCCTGGTTGGCTGGCTGGTAAGCCCCCGAAGGACTCTTCTGATTCTGGCAAGCAGTCATGATGCTCCTTTCCCATAAGAATGCAGGCTAAGGTTCGCTCTCCCTACAGTCATTGCGAGCAAGGTTGACCTGTAGAGTGAATCTCGTATTGTACATGTTATTTCACTTATAAGTGTGGTATTGTAACAGAAGGCAATTCATCCGCAAACCTTTTTGCTTTGAGAAAGATCTCGGATGCAGAGAACGGAACCTTTGGAGGAAAGCATGAACCACCTGCCCCTGACCACCTATGAGAATGCCAGCCCCGAGGTCAAAAAGGAATACGACTACTGGACACAGCGCTCGGGCCGCATCACCAATATGAAGCGCCTGATGCTGCAGGATCCTCCCACCTATAAGGTCTTCATGACCTGGTACGACCTGTATGAACGGCTCGTCGAGCTCGTCGGCGAGCGTGCGGCCAATCTGTACTGCTACGCCATCTCCACCGCTAACCACTGCCTGCTCTGCTCGACGTTCTTCCGGCAGATATTCGTTGACGCCGGGGAGAGCCCCGAGGCGTTTACCCTCGATGAGACTGAGCAGCTTCTCTACGACCTGGGCAGCGCCATAGCAACGGATCCCAACCATATCCCCACGGATGTCTACGAGCGCTTGGAGTTGCGGTTCAACACCCAGGAGCTTGTCCTCATCTATGGCTTTGGCGCACAGATGGTGGCCACCAATTACTTCAACATGATAAGTAGGGTAGCGGTTGACGATGTGCTGGAGCCCTATATGACACCCGAGTTCCTCGCACAGGTCGTTTCAGAAGGGTAGGATACGGATGGCTGAGAAGATTGGCAACACGCCACCTCTGGGAGCGGCCTCGGCGGCACTCGACTTTACGGGCAAGGTGGCCTTTATTACGGGTGCCGCCTCCGGACAGGGGCGCGAGGTAGCCCTGGAGTTTGCCCGCGCGGGAGCCGATATCGTAGCCCTGGATCTTGGCAGGGCGCCGGAATACCCTCATATCGTCAACGTACCCGATGACGCACTCACGAGCCTCGGGCACCAGATAGAGGCCCTGGGGCGCAGGATGGTGCTCGGCGTGGCAGACGTGCGCGACAGTGCGGGCGTGCAGGGGGTGGTCGATACTGCTCTGACCACACTGGGCGGCATAGACATCCTCTTCAACAACGCCGGGGTGCTGGGCTACGCGGAGGTGGACAGCATGTCAGATGAAGCCCTCAACGCCACCATCGACATCAACCTCAAGGGCCCGATGATCGTCACCCGCGCCGTGGTGCCCGCCCTCAAGGCGGCTGGCAGAGGGGTCATCATCAACAACTCCTCCATCATGGGGCTCAGAGGGGGGCGTCGTCTCTCACACTATGTGGCGTCCAAATGGGGGCTCGTGGGGCTCACCAAGAGCTGGGCGCTTGAGTTGGCACCGTTCAATATCCGCGTGGTGAGCATCCACCCGACAGGTGTCAACACCCAGATGAACGATAGCCTTGCCGCAATGGAGGGCAGCACGGCTGAGGAGATAGCCGAGCGCAGTGCGGGCAACCTCATTGCGGTGCCCTGGGTGGAAACCGAGGACGTGGCGGCGCTCGTGCTCTGGCTGGCCAGCAGCAAGGCCCGCTACATAACCGGAGGCCAGTATGTGCTTGACGCCGGCCTGCTCAGCGTCTAGAAAGGGAGGGGACATGCCTGCAAGCACACCCAAACACGATCAGAATCAGGATAGACAACCCGACCGTCTGCGACTCAGAGAGAAGATAGGTTATCTCTGCCAGGACGGTTCCATGGAGCTGTATCTGCAGTTCATGGGCCTCTACCTGCTGGTCTTCTATACCGATGTCTGCGGCATCCCCCCTTCCCTGGCAGGCACCCTCGTACTCGTCTGTACCATCTGGAACGCCGTTAACGACCCACTGGTGGGTTGGCTGGTGGATAACCTGCGTTTCAAGGGAGGGGAGAAGATTCGCCCCATCCTCAAATACATGACGCTCCCCTCGGCGCTGTTTGTCATCCTGCTGTTTTGGATGCCCGCACTGGAGCCTGCTCAGGCCTTTGCCTATGGCCTCGTGATGTATTGTGTCATGGACTCCTTCATGACCTTTCTGGGCATCCCCTATGTCTCGCTTCCTTCGGTGCTTACCGATAAGGCCGACGAGCGGGTGTCGCTCGGCACCTTTGCGAGCCTGGGAGCGAGCTTGGGTGCCATCATCGCCTCTGCCTGCGCGGTACTCCTGATGCGCGCCTTTGGTGGGGTGGACGCTGCTGGCAATATCTTGAACCAACAGGCGGGCTTTCGTGGCGCGGCCATCGTCTTGATGGTGATATTCGCACTCTGCCAGTTCTTCATGTACGTGGTTGGTCGGGAACGGGTACGCCCGCAGCACACCGGCAAGCAGCGCGTCGGTTTCTTCAAGGCATTTGGTATTCTGCTGACTGAACGCAACTTCATGATGATCGTGGGCTATAACATCTTCTGGACCTTCTCACTCTCCGCCTCACTCAATACGGTGGCCTACTATGGCAAGTATGTGCTGTACACACCCGGCGCCGAAGGCATCCTCGCGCCCATACTCATAGGGATGGCCGTGTTGGTACTGCCCTTTGTGCGCCTCATCAACCGCAAGGCGCGCCGGCGAGGGTTGTTGGTAACCGCGGCCACGGCGATGCTTGTTTCGCGCGTGCCCTTGCTCATCGCGCCCACCAGCTTCGTGGCCGCAGCCGTGGCCGCTGGCCTCATGGGCATTGCCATGGGATGCTCGGTCGTGGCCATCAACACCAACCTCAATGAGGCTATAGAGATAACCGAATGGCGCCGGGGCCTCAGGCTGGAGGGTACCGTCAACGCGCTCCGCGGGCTGTTCCTCAAGCTCGTCACCGCCGTTATCGGTTTTGCCCTGGGACAGGCCATGGCCTGGGGCGGCTACATCGCTCCCACCGAGACGGTTCTGGCACCGACACAGAATGAGACGACCCAGTTTGTCTTCACCTTCTTCTTTGCGTACTTTCCCCTGATAACAGCCGTGGGCATGTTGATCTTCGCGCTCCTCAACCCCACCGACCGTGATGCCGCCGCCATGCGCGCCGCCAAGGCCGAGGCTTCATGTGAGAACGAGGGGATGAAATGACCAATCGCCGTATGCGACCCCCCCCCCCCCCCGAGACAAGTCGCATACGGCGATGAAACCTTACTACTCCCCTACTTGCCCTGTGCCTCGGCGACGTGCTTGGCCACCATGCGGCCGGAGTTCAAGGCCCAGGAACTCTGCTCGCCGGGAGCCGAGGTAAAGTCGTAGATATCGCCGCAGAGCGCTCCCGTGTCGCAGCCGGCAACGTACAACCCCTCGATAACGTCTCCGTTGTCGTCCACGGCCAGGATGTCCTCGTTGATGCGCATGCCGCCCACCGTTGTGTAGAAGCCATCGTCGCACTCAAAGGCGTAGAAGGGGCCCTCGGTCAACGCTTTCATAAAGCTTGCGTTCTTCTGAAAGTCCGCATCCGCGCCGGCAGAGCACAGCTGGTTGTAGCGCTCGACCGTCGCCTTGAGGTTGACCGCGCCGGTAGCGCTTGCCAGCTCGTCCAGGGTCTCAGCAACGTGGACGCGTTCGTTACCGGCAGCTATCTGCGCCTCCAGCATTGCCTTGAACTCTCCCAGCGGGCCGGAGCCGCCCGCGCCGTTGTCATTGCCCTGATAGCCGCCTTCAGCCGTGAGCCGGTCTATCTCGGACTGATTGCTCAGCACAAACATCCGCGGAATATCGCGAATGGCGCTGCCAACCTCCATCTGATTGGCGCCGCCCTCATTCATGAAGCGGTTGCCGTTCTGGTCGACCCAGAGCACCGGCTGGTAGACACCGTTATAGAGGTTGTCGCCCCAGGTGGCACCCGGCAGATGCGGGCCGTAGAACATGATGGTGCCGTCGCCACGGGCCCAGGCCGCTCCGGCCTTGCGCGCCATGTAGACCCCATCGCCGTCGCGTCCGTCATAACCGGAGGAGATGACGCGGTCTGGGTTCACCTTGCCCAGCTCTCGCAGGAAGTCCGGATTACTGCCCCAACCACCGGTACACAGCAGCACGGCGGGAGCCTCAAACTTGATGACCTTGCCCGAATCGTCCGTGGCCAGCACACCCGCGACCCTGCCGTTTTCCACCACCAACTCCTGTGCGGGAGTGCTGTAGCGGATGTCCAGACCGCGCTTCTCCACCTCAGCGACGAAGGCCTCGATGACGGTCTTGCCGCCCAGGGTGCCATCCTCACTGCCCATACTCATGCCCTCCGCGCCATAGGCCAGAGCCATGCTGAAGGGCATCTCCACACCATACGGGGCATCTCCAAAGAAGCCACCCATGTCCATGAACTCGACGCCGACGCTCTCGCACCACGTCACGGTCTCGGGTATTTCCTCAAGGTAATTCTTCAACAGCAACGTCGAGGGAATGTAGTGGTTATAGACCTGGATGGACTTGATGACATCGTTGAGGTCCACATGCTTGCCGGCATCGGTGGCAAAGTGGCTGTTGGGAGCAAAGGAAACCCCCGCAAAGGCAAAGGTGCCGCCGGCGACCTGTTTCTTCTCCAACAGGATGGTATTGAGTCCGAGGTCGTCGGCCTGTAGTAGTGCTGCCATGCCACAGCCACCGGCACCGCAGACGATGAAGTCGGCCTGGACGGTCTCTTCCGGTTCGCCGACCGCTGGGCGGTTCATGTAGCTGGGCTGGGAGGCATCGGTGCCCGTGGTAGCCGCTTCTCCGCTGCTGCCTGTGGCCGCCGGCTCGTTTGCGCTCTGCGGTGAGCAGCCCGCAAGCGCGCCCGCGCCGCTCGCACCAATGACAAGCGCGCCCGCGCCGATGCCGGCTCCCTTTAGAAAGTTCCTTCTCGATAGTTCGCTCATGCTAATTCCTCTCTGTGTTGTTTTCCCTTTCATGGTGTTAGCTTGTAATCCCTACTCCTCTCGGTTCCTCGTGTCCTGCCTGTGTTTAGGATTGAGGGCAGGTTCAGGGCAAAGAAGCATGACTCTTTCCGTCATGCTCTCTCCGTCCTTCAACGATACGTGCAACACGGCATTCTGTCTGTCATCGAAAGGCCTCATTCCTTCAATGCCCTGTCGTCCAAAGGTATGATTTCCGGGTGATTTCCGGATAATCAGCCAAAACCGACAGTACGGGAAGAGGGGCGTGCAGCTGTTATGTTATAAAGAGACGGAGAAGAGAGAAGGAGCGGTTGCTTTGAGACGGAGAGCCTTTGTACCAATCAGCGGCCTGGCTGCCAGCCTGTTCGTTATCTTGGGCGGGGCTCCGCTTCTCGTGCCCGCGCTTGGGGAGCTTGGCCTGTTAGGTTGGCCTGCACTGGTCGCGGGTATCGTCTTTATACTGATAGCGTCGGCGGTCGGGAGCAGGTGGATAAGCTCACTCGGTTCGCTGAACGAACGAGACACCTTGACAGTCCTCTCCCTCTCATGTTTGATTGCAGCCTGCCTGAGCCTCGTTTTTGTGCTGCTTCCCTCCCCTTTCTCACTGATTTTTCTCGTGCTGTTGCTGGCATTCTCGCTGCTTGTTCCGAGGAATGCCCCGGCTGTTCATAACGCCGAAGCATCCCCCATAGGCGCCCCAGCACCCCCTACAGATACTCCCGCTACTGAGAAGCATGAGGCCGTAGTGGGAGAGACTCCTGCCAAGGAGAGCCTGGGAGCCCAACTCCGTGGAATGCTGGGCCGAAACTGGGTGGTCTTCGGGGGGCTTTTGCTCTGCGTGACGATACAGGCAGGTGTCTGGAGCGACTACCTCATAACCAATCCCGGTGTCGGCGACCTGGCACCGCAGGATTTTTTCTACAGCGCGCTTGGCTTGCTGCTCGGAGCCTGTGCCACGCTGGTAGCAGCACGCCTGCTCAAAGACGCTGCGCTTCCGCTTCTCTATCTCATTGCCCCGCTCATCTGTGTGGCCTTCCTGGTCATCATCTGGTTCTTTGGCGACTGGATAATCGACATTGGGCTGTTCTCATTCTTCCCCTTTGGCTTCTCACTGGCTGTCTGCGGCATCCTGCATGTCACACGCCTCAGCCGCGAAGTGCGCAGGGGGCTCAGGGCTGTGCTGGTAGGAGGGGTATTCATCGTCATCACCTTGCTGGTGTTTGTAGCCTGGTTTGCAATCTTTCCGTTGATAGGCTGGACAGCAGGCAGTGTCGTCGATCTGATAGTGAAGATCAGCTTTCTGGTGGCGGTATCCGTGCAGACCATCGTAGTGGGGCAACGTCGTCCAACCGTCTCCTCACAGGCTAACAACCGACAGCCCAACAGCACTCGCGTTGAAATCAGCGGAACGCTGCTCACCGACATCTGCACGGAAATCAGCGGCCGCTTTGCCCTCTCGCCCCGCGAGAGCGAGATTCTCCTGTATCTGATCCAGGGGCGTAGCGCCAGCTATATCGCCGAGCGACAATTCGTCACCACCAGTACCATCAAAACCCATACGCAGCGTATCTTCAAAAAGACCGGCGTCCACTCCAAGCAGGAGCTGCTCGACCTGGTATATCAACGGGAATAAGCAGCCCATCGAGGGGCTTTACGCTGTGGGCAACTGCTCCGGCAGCAGGTACGCCGCGACCTACCCCGAACTGTTCATCGGCAACGCCAATGGCTGTACCATTGCCCAGGCGCATCACGCGGTATTGCATATGCTTGGCGAGGTGTAGCCATGCCATTCACTATTGAGCGAACGCACTCACCAAAAGTGTTGGAATCTGGTGAGTGCGTTCACGCAAAAAGGCTTTTGCGAATGACTCCCCTCCCACCACAAAACCATCTGTGGCTTGTCTTTGCAGTTGTCATAGAACTGCGTGCTTTATACTTACGAATACGGTTATCAATATCTGTAGACGCACAATGAGGAAGCTGCCGACGCCAGACACTGAGAGATTGCATCCTCACAATCGATGTCCGCGCAACCAGCACCCGATTGTCTGCCGACTCGACATACATCTGATAGGAACAGGAATGAACCGCAAGGGAACAGTTACACTCGAAACCAAGCGGCTGCTGCTCAGGCAGTTTGCGCTCGAAGACGCGGCGGCTGTCTTTCGCAACTATGCGTGCGACCCGGAGGTTACGAAGTACCTGATATGGCCACCGCACAAAAGCGTCAGGATGTCGGAGGCATGGTGTGCGCTGAACGTCAACAGCTATACCGACGCTACCTACTACAGCTGGACCATCGTGTTGAAGGAGCTTGGCGAGCCCATCGGAGGCATCAGCGTTGTTGAGCAGGATGCCAGGGCACAGGTGGCCCGGATCGGCTACTGCATCGGCAGGGCCTGGTGGCATCAAGGCTACACTACTGAGGCCCTCAAGACCGTTGTGGCCTTCCTCTTTGATGAGGTGGGTTTCAACCGCATCGAATCCGACCATGACCCGCGCAATCCCAATTCCGGCAAAGTGATGGAGGGGGCCGGGCTCACCTACGAGGGAACCCACCGCCAGGCCGATTGGAGCAATCAGGGCATCTGCGACAGCATGGTGTACGCGCTTCTCAAAGAGGATTATCACAGCAGCGGTAACAGTTTGGAGCATGGGGTAAGGGTTCAGGATACTTAAAGAAGGTCGTCGTGTTTACCTGTTCTGACGAGCGTTAAAACTATATTTTGCCTGTCTGTTCGGTAGATGACGAGCCAATCCTTTTCTACATGAATCTCTCGATAACCTTTCCAATTGCCCTTCAGAGCATGATCTTTGTATTTTCTGAGCAAGCTTTCTTTGTCCTGTGCAGCAAGCGTTCTGATAGCCTCATCCAGCTTGGTCATGGCGAAGTGCTTTTTCTTCAGCTGCTTGTAGTCGCTTTCAAATGCAGGAGTATATGCTATTTCAAGCATTGAGGCTCACCAATAACTCTTCAACATTACTGAACCGCTTGACATTGCCCTCTTCCACATCCCTTCGCGCCTGAGCGTTGATAGGATTCTCAAGTCTTGGTCTGAATGGGAGGCCTCTGTCTCTCACGCTCTGCTCAAGAAAAACGGTAACAGCGGTAGTGAGACTCATTCCCAAACTACCAAAGAGCTGGCCTGCCTCCGCTTTCAGCGATTCATCAACACGTATATTCAATCTGGTATCACTCATAATAATCTCCTTTACCACGTTCGTATCTCGTTTGTCATAGTAGCTAAAATTTATCCCAATGTCAATCCATTGGGATAAATTCCTTCAATGTCTGCGTCGCCCACTGCCTGAACCGCGTCGCTTTCTTTGAGTTGACGCGATAGCCTACTGCGATAATCATATCAAGGCTGTAAAACTCCGGGGTGCGGTTGACCTCGCGCTCGCCTTCTTTTTGAACCAGTGCAATTTTTGCACTTGTTGCCTCTCGATCAAGTTCTTCCTCATCATAGACATTGTTGATATGTTTCGTGACCACGCTTCGCTCTGCGCTAAAGAGCTCAGCAATGGCCTTTTGCGTCATCCAAAACGTCTCATCCCTGAAAACGACATCGACATAAACGTTGGCGTCGCCGATGGCGTAGAGTGCGATTCTTCCTTCACTTACGCTAACAATATTGTTCAAGGTTACCTCCCTGCGCTTTCAGCGCTTCATCAACGCGTAGAGTACATCTGGTATCACTCATGGCAAACTTCCTTACAGCATTCGTATCTCTCCTGCTATAGTGGGTAAAGTATATCCCATTGCCAGTTCTTTGGGATATATCCCAAACTATGCCCATCTTTGAAAAACGAGGAGCGAGATTCACCATGAAATCTGAGCTTGAACAGATCCCCGGCATTGGACCTAATATGGCAGAACATCTGATTGCCGCCGGCTTTCCTACGGTTGAATCCCTCAAGGGGCAGGACCCTGAGGAGGTCTACCTGCGCGACTGTGCGACTCAAGGGTGCGAGGTTGATCGCTGCGCCCTCTACGCCTATCGCCTCGCCGTCTGCTATGCGGAGAGCGGCGGCAAGCTGCCGCCGGACAAGGCAAACTGGTGGGACTGGAAGGACTGAGCCCATGCTAAATGAGAGAAGTGCTGGAGAAATACTGGCGGCGGGTTGAGGCGTAACGCTTGTATCACGCAGACATTTTGCTCGCAATGTACACAGCCAGGCGCGGTATACTATACATAACAGAAAGGCAGGTGGTTCCATGACCACGCAGGACATAGAGCAGCGCATCAATGAAGTTAACGGCACGATGGCCATTGAGGGTATGCCCCTGGACAAGACCGATGAGGAAAACTTGCGCTCCATCCTGCGCGGCGAGATAAGCTATCAGGAGATGAAGCAGCGTATTCTAGACGAATACCGCCGCGAAGACGTTGCCCATGGATACGTATAACTATGAATATGAGGGCGACAGCAGGTACTGCTATTCCGGCTCCAACACCCTCATCAATCTGCTCAACATCACCGACCCCAGCTTTGTTGAGGCCGAACGCAGATATACTGCCGTCACCACAATGGAGGTCAGCGAAAGTCCGGTTCGCGGTAGCTTTGATCTCGCCCATTTGATGGCAATCCACAAGGCCATCTTCTTAGATATCTTCGCCTGGGCAGGCAAACTCCGCGATGTGAACATTGCAAAAGGCAATCAGTTCTGCCAGAGCGCATACCTGGTGGATTACGCTACCGAGCTGTTCGATAGGTTGAAGGCCGAGAACTATCTTGCCGAAACTGACCCAAGTAAGCTTCCCGTGCGCCTCGCATACGGCTACCATCTCGACTTTTCTACCGTGACAGACATCGAGATGGTTGAGGCCAGTGTCATGGCGTTCGACCTGGATTACACCAAACTGAATAAGCTGATAGCCCCATCATCACAGTAACTTCCAAAGAGGATAAGCTGGCGTTCAGAAAGGCTGTTCAGCCTAAGAAGAAATGAAACGCAATGAGGGAAAGCCTTGAACGGCGCTTTGCCTGTCAAGGGCTCTCAGCGGAAGAGTTGAAAGAAGAAGGTCTTGCCGCTGGTATCGCCCTTCAGATCCATGATGCAGAGCAGGGTACTCTCGTCAATACGGCGGAAGTAATCCATGACGGCCAGGCGGTCGTAAACCATGCAGGCGGAGGAGAGGCCGCGGAACTCCATCATACGCAGACGCGCCCCGCTTTTGCGGGTTGCAACATAGGGATACGCGCATCTGAACAGCAGGCGAACCAGCGGCCTGGGCAGGCTGTTGAGCCCTACGCTGAGGGGCATCCGCGCGGGATTGGCGCAGAAGGTTGAGCCGCCTGGCCTCGCAAAGACCATCGGGAAGACGTTCTCGCTGTCGTCGAAACGCTTGCCGTACCAGCCACAGGTAGTCAGCAGCCCTTCCAGGGGATGCCCGGTGTACACCTCGCGTCCTCGCCAGAGCCCGCAGAGTTCCCCAGCCTCTACGGGTATGAGGCTGTCGAAGAGCTCAAGGGCCTGCCGTTGGGTAAGTCGCGGAGGCGACTGGGTATCAGCGATGGCATAAGAGCTACCTTCTCCGTTTTGGGTGAGGCTTAGAGGCTGTTGCGTGTCAGGCATGGAGCTGCACCCCCAGGGCGGCACGCACGGGCTGTACGCAGACGAAGGCGGCGACAGACTTGAGGAGGTCGGGGATGACAAAGGGCAGAACACAGGCGGCCAGAGCCGCTTCGAGGGTGGCGCCGGTCGACACCATGAACCAGAGGCAGCCGAGGGTGTAGTAGAGAAGCGAAAACACGAGCAGCGACAAAAGGTCCAGCAGCGGCAGGATCCGGGAAGAGCGACGTGTGCCTCGTGCCGTGGCTTCTTTGGCCGTTGGCGCTGTCTTGGCTGCCTGGGCCGCGTTGTCAGTGGCAAGGAGCAGCGAACTCCGCAGCACGGCAATGACAACGGCGGCGAGCAGAAATCCCGCCAGAAATCCACCGGTAGGGCCGGCCAGTACGCCAATGCCTCCGCGCAGGCCGGAAAACACCGGCAGACCGAGGCAACCCAGGGCCAGGTATCCGCCTACCGCGGCAACCGAATAGGCGGGAGGCAACAGGCAGACCACAATACCCACCATCAGCGTTTGCAGCGTAAAGGGCACCGGTCCGAGAGGCACGGTGATACAGGCCCCCACGGTAATGAGCGCAATACTCAGCCCCGTGAGAACAAGCCCACGGGTACGTGACCTCCGCGGCCCCTGCGACCCGCGTAAGCTCCAAATACCTTCCCCATTCGCATGCTTCATCATCACTCCGCAGCCCTGTAGGTGGCCCGGTTGGCCACACGCACATTGATGTAGGTGATCTTCCCCTCGTGTTCTGCGAGAAGGGTGGCTATGGCCTGTTCCTTGGCCTCAATATCCTCCGCGGCACCAAAGGCCACACCCACATTATTGTACAGCGTCAGCGTCGTCTTAACCGCGTCCGGCGCAGAGATCGAGGCCACCATCTCACGCATTTCCGGTGAGAAGCCCCTGAGCAATGCCAGGGCATTGGTGACGCCTTCATCGCTTTCCACAGCACCGGACTCAGGCCGCACGGCGGCAGAGACATCCCTGATTTTGGGGAGGGCTACAAAGTCTTCCGCATCTATCTGCACCCCTTCGTTGCTCGTACTGTTGACCTCCGAAATCCACGTGCCGTTTTCTGTGATAATCCATTGCTTCGTGGTGTCGTTGGCTGTCTCCGGCACGATGTCCACGACGGCTGCCACCGGCTGCTCTGTTATATGCAGGATAAGCGTGTCGGGAAACACCCGCTCCAGCTCCACCTGCTCTACCCAGGGCTCGGCCACAAGGCGCCCGGTAATGCCCTGGACATCCGTGCGCAGAAGCGTGGAGTCCTCGGGCACGGCAGCAAGTCCGAGCACATAGCTGCTCTGCAACTTCTCATTGCCTGCGACCTCCACCCGGGTGATGGCAAAGAGATCGGAGAAGTACAGCGCCAGAAAGCCGCCCACCACTACGACAAGCACCACGAGCACCACGGCGAGCACAAAGCCTGGGCCACGCCCCTGCGACACGGCAGACCTTCTCTTGGAAGACGACGATGCCGGGCGGCTTGCGGCCTGCGCAGCATTGCGTGAACTCCTGGCGCCAGGGCGTCTTGCCCGCCGATCTGAGGACCTGCGGCCTGCAGGCGCGTTGTCCGAGTGGCGGCCGGATGAGCTGCCTGGGTCAGATGGGTCCGATCCATCCAGGACACGAGGCGTGCCCGTGCGCACCTGGCGAGTGGACCTCGCGTGGTCGGGCTCGGCGGGATGGGCCCTTTTATTCGAAGCCGATGAAACGGATCTCGGTCTGTAGCTCTGTGCCATACTCATCTTTCACCCGGCGGCGTACTTCCATGATTATAGCAAGCACATCGCCAGCGGTTGCTGAGCCGTTATTAACGATGAAGTTGGCATGGACCGGCGACACCTCTGCGCCTCCCCTGCGATAGCCCTTGAGGCCCAGATCCTCAATCATCTTGCCAACAGAAGCACCGGGTGGGTTGCGGAAGACCGAACCGGCAGACGGTTTGGTGAGCGGCTGTGTTGCCTTGCGGCGATTGAGCGACGCCTCCATCTTGGCCCGTATCTGCACGGTATGTCCCGGCTCGGTTGTAAGCTCGCTCTCGACGATGATGTCGCCCGGCGCAATCCCGCTGGTGCGATAGTTCCATGCCAGTTCACTCTGTGGTATCCGCAGGAGCCCCACGCCCGGGCGATAGACGGTGAGCTTGGAGACGATAGTGCCGATGCCCTCGCTCGCCGTGCCGGCGTTCATGGCCAAGGCCCCACCCAAGGTCCCCGGAATGCCCACGGCAAACTCAAAACCGCTGTAGCCGTGCTTGAAGGCGGTCTGCACCAGGGTATTGAGGATAACGCCGGCGCCTGCCACAATACTCTGTTGGCCTGGGGCCTGGGCCGCGCCTGGGCCGTCCTGCTCCAAAGCGTGTTCTGCGGGCAGGGGCGGAGCGACAATCTCCTTGAACTGGCCGATGAGTGTCAGCACGGCTCCGTGCCATCCCGCATCGCTCACCAGCAGATTGCTGCCTTTGCCCACGATTGCCCAGGGCAGCTGCTCGGCGGACAGCACCTCAAAGCACACGCCCAGGTCGTGCACGCTCGCACACTCCACATACAGTGCTACCGGCCCTCCGAGATGATAGCTGGTGTGGCGGTTCATCGGCTCGTCCAGATAGACCGTGCCATCCAGGCGACCTTTGAGTTCGCGGTAGGCGTCAAGCGCGCCCATCAGCAGGCTTCCAGCTCTGCGAGTATTTCCGCCGCCAGATAGGTCACGTCGCCGGCTCCCATGGTAATGATGAGGCTCCCCGGTTCTGCCAGCCTTGCCATGGCACGAGCCACCAGTTCACGTTGTTCTATCAACCTGAGACGCGCCTGTGGCTTATGCTGTTTGATGGCGCGGAGCATGCGGTGGGAGTTTATCCCGGGTATCGGGGCCTCTCCTGCGGCATAGACGGGCAGGAGCGTTACCGTCGTGGCGTCGTCAAAGGCCGTGGCGAACTCGGTGAGGAAGGCCTGGGTGCGCGTGAACCGATGCGGCTGGAACAGCAGGTGCACCGAGGCATAGCCGAGGCCTGCAGCCGCCTTGAGCGTCGCGTCTATCTCGGTGGGATGATGAGCATAATCGTCTACGACAACCACGCCGGCTGCCTCGCCGATGCGGTCAAAGCGCCGATGCGCCCCCTCATAGCTGGACAGCGCGCGGGCGGACTGTCTGCGGTCGAAGCCCAGCCAGTCCAGGGCGGCGAGTGCCGCGGTGGCGTTGAGGAGGTTATGGACGCCGGGCGATTTCTCGAGCACGAGAGGCACCCGCTCTCCGTCGGCAAAGCAGGCGTCAGAGGTCTTGGTGTCGAGACGCACGTGAGCCGCATCGTCGGTACCATAACTCAGAAAGGGCTTGCCACTCTGCTCTGTCAATTCCCTGAGGCCGGGACTGTCAGCACAGACGATGGCAATGCCCTCGTCATCAAGCTTGTCCAGAAAGGCCAGGAAGGATTGCTTGATCTGTTCGAGGCTCTCGAAGTGATCCATGTGGTCTGCCTCTATATTGGTGATGATGGCGAGGCGGGGATTCAGCTCCACAAAGGAGGCGTCGGACTCATCGGCTTCCACGACCATGAGGCCACGTTCAGCGCTGCCCCGGATGCCGCCGCCCGCTGAGCCGCCAGGAGAGCCACCTGCAGAGCTGCGCTCAGAAACATGGGCGCTGGTGTCGTAGGCATTGAGAACCCCGCCGATAAGAAAACTGGGATCCGCCCCCAGCTCTATCAGGGCCGTGGCGAGCAGGGAGGAAGTCGTCGTCTTTCCGTGGGTGCCGGCCACGGCCAGTATCTCATGGCCCTGACCAAGCCAGGCCAGCATGCGGGCGCGCGGCCACACGGGAATGCCCCGTTCACGCGCAGCGATAAGCTCCGGATTCGTGGAAGGAATGGCCGTGGAGGCCACCACCAACTCTATCGCAGGGTCAGCCACGTTGGCCGCCTTATGCTCAAGGATCAGCTCCACGCCCTCACGGAGCAGGGCCTGCACGTAGCTACTCTCCCGGAGATCGGAACCGGAGACACACAGGCCGCTCTTGTGGGCCACATAGGCAAGCCCGGCCATGCCGGATCCGGCCATGCCCACGAAGTGGACACGATGATAGCGTGTATCTGCAGAATCCTTACTCAATGCGCTCCTTGCAACTCCTCAGACAGGGGTATCGTGGCTCAGCTTGTGTTGGGTGATTTTCAGGGAAGCGAGGATTAATGCTTGTATACCAGATTTCGAGTCAGTTTGCCTCAGGTCTGTTTGTGCGTGTGATGCCACTACTTGCGGTAATGGCGTCATGCGTACGGGCAGAGCTTAAGGCACACTGGCCGAAAGATGGTGTGCAATGATTAATCATCGCTTCCCTCGATGGATAGTACCATAAAAACACCCCTGTGGTATGCTACAGCAATGAAACGTAACGAACCTACGGTTGCTCGTTCTGCTGCCCTCATGTCTGTGGCGACCCTCTGCTCGCGCGTCACGGGACTGGCCCGTACGTGGGCAATGGCCTTTGCCCTGGGCAATACGCTCGTTTCCTCGGCCTATCAGCTTGCCAACACCATGCCTAACATGATTTACGAGCTGGTAGCCGGTGGCCTGCTCAACGCGGCCTTTGTACCGCTGTACCTCCTGCAGACCGAGAAGTTCGGGAGGGAGGGAGGCAACCGCTACGCCTCCAACCTCCTCAACATCGTGGTGCTTGTCATGGGTATACTCGCTGTGCTCGCCACGGTGTTTGCCCCTCAGGTCATCGCTACCCAGACCTTTACCCAGCAACTCGACGGTGAGGTCGCGGCGGTCGCGGTAGACTTCTTCCGTATCTTCGCCTTCCAGCTGCTTTTCTACGGCATCGGCGGTGTGGTGACGGCCCTGCTCAACGCCAACCGCGTCTATTTTCTGCCCTCTGTTGCCCCCGCCCTCAACAATGCCGTCGTGATAGTGAGCTTTATCGCCTACACCTTCCTGCTCCCCGCAGACTCCGGGCTCGCCCTCATCGTGCTCGCGGTGGGTACCACGCTGGGCGTAGTCGTGCAGATGGCTGTGCAGATACCCGCCCTCGCCAGACAGGGATTCAAGTGGACGCTGCGCATGGACTTCAGAGATCCGGGCCTTATCGACACCCTCAAGACCGGCGTGCCGATGATCATCTATCTCGTGGGAATGTTTGCCGCCTTTACGTTCCGGAATGCCTTCAGTCTGGTGAGCGGTGACGACGGGCCCTCAACGCTTGCCTATGCCTGGGTCTGGTTTCAACTGCCGCACGGCATTATCGCCGTCTCGCTCTCGCGCGCGCTCTTTACCGAGATGTCCCGGGCGGCCGCCGCCGAGGACATGCCTGCCTTCCGGCGCTATATGCGCAGCGGCATCACGGGCACGCTTCTCATCGTCATCCCCCTGGCCGGACTGATGTGTGTGCTCTCCGAGCCGCTCATGCAGATCTTCCGGGCGGGTGCCTTCAATGCCGATGACGTGGCCTATGTGGGTTCTGTGCTGAGCGCGTGGGTCATCGCCCTGCCCTTCTATTCGCTCCAACTCTATCTCTTCAACGTGTTTGCCTCGCTTCGCCGCTTCATGACCTTCTCACTCATCTGCACCGGCTTCTGTGCCCTGCAATGCGCGCTCTACGCACTGCTCTCCTCGCCCGAACTGCTGGGGCTTATCGGTATCTGCGTGTCGGACAGCATCTATTACGCGGTAACGGTTGTCATACTGTTGGCGGTGCTGCATCGCGCCGTGGGAGAAGTGGGCCTTAAGCGAGCGCTTATGAGCGCCGGCAAGGCCCTCGCGGCCACCCTCATAGGCATGGGCGTCGTAGCGCTGGCCCTGGCATTCCTCCCCCATTGGAGCGGGCCTGCAGGCGGTTTTGTCATGGTGCTGCTCTACGGCGGCGTGGCGCTCGTGGGCATCCTCGGGCTGTATCGATTCATGCGGGTGCAGGAGATGGAGCAGTTTACCGGCGCCGCGAAACGCCTGTTCAAGCGGCTGTTTTCGAGGGAACACTGAGCGGAGCATCCGTGAGTCTCGCTGGCAGAGTCGCGGCAAAACTCCCCGGCCCAGGCTCCCCTGCTCAGCTTACATCCGCCTTGCTGCGCGCTCAGGAGCCTTCAGATAGCAGGTAGCAGCCCAGCAGATCCAGGAGCCTTGCCAGATCGATGGGCTTACCGATGTGCGCGTTCATGCCGGCATCGAGCGCCTGCTCGATGTCCTCACGAAACACATTCGCCGTCATCGCGATAACCGGAACCGCCTGTGCTTCGGGCGTCTCGAGCGCGCGTATCTTCCGCGTAGCCGTGTAGCCGTCCATCTCCGGCATCTGCACATCCATGAGTATGAGATCGTAGCGCACGGGGTCGTCCTCAAACATCGCGAGGGCCTCCACGCCGTTTTGCGCCTCATCGATGCGTACGCCGGTAGGCTCAAGCAGTGCGTTGACTATCGTGCGGTTGACCTCGATGTCCTCTACCAGGAGGATGCAGTAGGCCGAAAGATCGATGTCGAAATCAGCCTCGCTCAGCTCCTCTGCCCTCTCACCTTGCTGCTGTTCTTCTCCCGTGCTGTCGTCGGCTATGGGCAGGCTGACCGTAAAGGAAAAGGTTGAGCCCCGGCCCAGCTCTGACTCCAGCCAGATGCTGCCGCCCATGGCCTCGACAATGCGCTTGGAGATGGCGAGCCCAAGCCCGGTGCCTCCGTAGGCGCGTGAGATGCCGGCCTCTGCCTGCTCAAAGGACTTGAACAGGCGCGATTTCTGCTCGTCGCTGATGCCGATGCCGTGGTCTTCCACGTCAACGCGCAGGGTACAGACTCCGTCCGCCTCGTCAAGCAGGACGACATCGAGGAGGATGGTGGCACCTTCAGGCGAGAACTTGACGGCGTTGGCCAGCAGATTGGTGATGACCTGTGCCAGGCGCTGGTCGTCGCCAATGAGCAGGGATGGGAGACGCTCATCCACCTTGACCTCGATGTTCTGGCCGACATCCGCAGCGCGGAACCCAGTGACGTTGCTCACCATTGAGATGACCTTGCGCAGGTCAAACGGGAGCTCGGACAATACCAGCTTGTTGGCCTCTATTTTGGACATATCAAGAATGTCGTTGATGATGCCCAGCAGGTGATTGGATGCGTCGTTAATCTGTTCAAAATAGTGGTCCTTCTCCGAGGGACCGCTGACTCGCTTGCCTATGGTCGTCATGCCGATGATGGCGTTCATGGGAGTGCGTATCTCATGGCTCATGTTCGAGAGAAAATCGCCCTTGGCGCGCGATGCCTCCTCCGCCCGTAACAACTCGTTTTCTGCCTCGCGCCGTGCGCGCGTGGTCTCGCGGTCCTGATACTTGAGAACCAGCGAGATGAGGACAGCCGCGCCGACGAATGAGGTGCAGATATCGACGTAGACCAGAAAATCACTCGCGATGGGCGTGACCAATCCGTGATAGAAATGATCGAGCGTGTAGCAGACGAGACAGGTGATGATATAGAGCACGAGCGCGATATAATAACTCCTGCCGTCGAGCATGACGGCGATCATCACCACGCCGAGGATGAAATAGGCCACCATGCCGCTGTTCATGCCGCCGCCCGAGAAGAAGATGAAGGGGAAGACGATGAAGCAGGTAGTGCCCACGACGATGAGTCCGCCCACGTCGTAGGCCCGCTTCCAATTGCATAAAACGAGCAGGGCAACAAGCAGCGCGACCAGTACGGCGGTTGATACCACGGAGATGACGGAGGACGCCTGAATCATCGTAGAGACGAGTCCAAACACCGAGCCCCCAAGGCACAGGATTATCGTCATATTGAACAGCCTGCCCCTGAGGGGCATATCGGTACTCAGGACATAGGCATTGAACAGATGTCGGATTTTCTTGAACACGCAACCATCCTTGTATACAGCGACAATACAACCCACGGAAGTGCCCCGTAAGTGCTCGGGCTCCCATTATCCCAGATTGACTGAATCGAGGCAATGCACTCCACCACTAATCCGGCAAATCTTGGAATCCGGGTCTTCACTTTGCGTTTTACGTGTATACTTAGGAGCATGTGCGCACACGACGATTCAAACAATGCACGCGCTACAAAGAAGCATTCCTCCTTTGGCGATGTCTGTCTGCTGGGCCTCGGGGTCACCGGCAGGGCTGTTGCTGACTTCTTTATCGAGAATCCCGCCTGGCTGAGCTCCCTCACCATCTATTCCGGCGAGCCCCATCGGGAGCTCAGGGCCTACCTCCGTTCGCTACCGGAAAGCGTTATTGTGCGCGAGGCCGACGAACTGGTTTCCGGCTCTTTTGATACGGCGGTAGTGAGTCCGGGTATTCCGCCGCACAGCGCACTGTATCTGAGCGCCGCGGGTGCCTCGCAGGAGATAATCAGCGAACCGGAGCTGGCGTGGCGCATCTCGCCCGAGCGATGGGTGGCTGTTACCGGCACCAACGGCAAGACGACCGTCACCGAGCTTATTACCGCACTACTCCAAACGGCCGGCAAGACCGCCTGGGCAGCGGGAAACATCGGCACGCCCTGCATTGAGATAGTGGGCTCGCGTGCGCCGGAAGACTGGATAGTCGCCGAACTCTCCTCGTATCAGCTGCACTCGGCCCGGATTTTTGCTCCGGACTGCGCGGTGCTCCTGAATATCACGCCCGACCATTTGAGCTGGCACGGGAGCTATGAGAGCTATGACGCGGACAAGCAGCGCATTGTGGCCAATCTGGCAGAGGGCAATCCGGCGATCATCGACGTGAGCCTGCCCAATACGCGGGCTCTTGCGGAGAGCCTGGCACTTGAGGGGCGACGGGTCATCCGCATCAGCGCTGAATATCCCCTGTGCGATGAAGCCGTCGAGCACACGCGCAGAGACCTGTGCGAGCAGTCTGTTGAGAGCGCGGGCTCGGATAGCTACGGAAAGTCCGCTGCACAGAGCGCCGAGAACACCTTTGAGAGAGGCTACGTCAACGCCCGGACCGGCGCGCTCACACTGGAGCTTGCAAGCGGACGCTACGAACTCCTGCCGGGGCGTGAGCTGCGTATAAAAGGACAGCACAACCTCTCCAACGCACTGGCAGCGGCAGCGGCGGCAGCGGCGGCAGTGGATGCCAGAACAGACGAGCTCAACGCTGCACTCGCAAGCTTTGCTCCCCTGCCTCATCGTTTTGAGCCCTGTGGCGAGGTGGCAGGGGTCTCCTTTGTCAATGACTCCAAGGCCACCAATACCGATGCCGCCATCAAGGCTCTCTCCGCCTTCGCCGATGACAACCAGGAAGGTCGTGTCGTGGCGATGTTTGGCGGGCTGGACAAAGGCACCGATCTCGCTGCCCTGGTTGCCACCTGCGTACAGACCTGCAAGTACGCGGTCTGCTATGGCGAGGCCGGACCGCGCTTCTACCATGCCATGGCCGCGCGGCTCCCCGCTGTTCACGTGGCTGGCTTCAGCGAGGCGTTTGTTCGCGCCTTTGCCCTGTCTGAGCCAGGCGACACCGTCCTGCTCTCCCCTGCCTGTGCTTCCTTTGACGTGTTTGACTCCTTCGAGGCACGCGGCAGAAGGTTCAAGGAGCAGGTCGCTTTACTGCGAAAACGCGAAGAGCCAGAAGCGCTGCAATCCTCCCTTGAGTGGGAAGTTCTCGGTGAAGAGCGAGGTGTGCGCTCATGAGCAGGATGCGCGGCGCCTCAAAACCTGTGGGCCCGAGATCCGGCAACCCGCGCGGGTCAGTCGCCCGGCACGGACCTGTCAGCTCGCGTGGCTCAGGCAGGGCGCTGCCCCAAGCCGACAAGAAGGCAGGTGCATCCGTTCTGGCGACGCGTACGGGCTTTCTCGTTATCGTGGCCTGCCTGCTCATCTTTGGCCTGGTCATGCTGTACAGCGCCTCCAGCATCTATAGCTACAATCTGAACGGCGACTACACGGCTATTTTCTTCAAGCAGATGTTCCTGGTGGCAATAGGCCTCATTGTTGCCCTCGCCGTAGCGCTTATCCCCTACCAGAAGTACCGGCTCCCGCTCTGCGTTGTCGCACTCCTGGTTACCATTGCGCTCCTTATCATCGTCCTTTTTCAAGGCGATGACGCTCTGGGCGCACGACGTCAGATGGATATTATCCTTACAACCCTGCAGCCGAGCGAGTTTGCCAAGATCGCCGTGATGCTCGTGCTCGCACACCTGGTAGACCGCTGCCGGACCGACGGGTACAGCCCTCGGCTTATCCTGCTCATGATAATCGCCTGTGCTGTTCCGCTGGGCCTTATCATCATCGAGCCCGATCTCGGCACCACCATCATCGCCATGACCGGCATACTGGCCGTGCTCTGGTTCGGAGGCGTACCCAAACGCATCGTAGGATTGCTGGCCCTGGGCACGGTGGCGCTGGGCATCATCGCCATCGCCGGCACGGGATTCCGCCAGACCCGCATCAGCTCGTGGCTTGACCCCTGGTCGGACCCTCAGGTGAGCGGATACCAGCTTCTCAGCTCCTACTATGCCTTTGGCGGAGGCGGCGTTACCGGCGTGGGGCTCGGCCTCTCCAAACAGAAGTTCAACTGGCTGCCTCAAGGCGAGAACGACTTCCTCTTTGCCATTGTCGGCGAGGAGCTGGGCCTGATAGGTGCCCTCGTGGTGATGCTCCTCTTTGTGGGGCTCGTCGTTATGGCGCTGAGAATTGCCGCGGGCGCCCCTGATGCGCGCGGTGCCATGCTGGCCGGTGCCTCAGGGGTCGTCATCGGGGGCCAGGCCTTTCTCAATATGCTCTGCGTCGTGGGGGCCTTTCCCACCACGGGCAAACCACTCCCCTTCTTCAGCGCCGGCGGCTCGTCTATCATCTCCACGATGCTCCTGGTGGGGCTCATACTCTCAGTCTCACTGCAATCTTCCGATGCCACGGTCTACGACTTCCGGCGAGAACAGTTTACCGTGGTGCAGGGAGGCAACCGGCGTGGGACTCGGGCGGGCACCGCTGGCTCAGTGCTGTCCCGGCTTCCCAATCCTGCCGCGGCGGTGAGTGCCCTGCTGCCGAGGACAGCCGCAACAGACCGAAAAAGGGCTGTTCCGGGCAGGGTCGCGTCGGGTAGGCCTGCTCCCGGGAGGATGCCTCCGGGCAAGGTGGTACCGATTTCAAGGGGAAGGGCACAGAGAAGCCTGCGTGAGCGTGAGAGACGCGTACGTGCAGAGGCCCCGCTCTCCATGGCCAGCCTGCGTCGCAACCGGGTGCGCAAGACGGGAACCGGGGGCGGGTCGGCGTGAGTTACGTGATAACCGCCGGTGGAACGGGAGGCCACGTCTCCCCCGCTCTGGCAGTTGCCGCAGAGCTGCAAAAGCTCGACAAACACGTCGTCTTTGCAGGCAGCACCGGCGGCATGGAAGAAGCCCTGGTGCGCGAGGCGGGTCTGGAATATCGGGCCTTTGCCGCCAAGGGCTTCAACCGTCAACGCCCCTGGACCCTGCTCAGCTCGGGAGTTGTGCTGGCCCAATCCACGGGCAGGGCACGCAGATGGCTGCAGGAGCTACACGCCAGCGTGGTGGGGGCCTTTGGAGGCTATGTCTCCGTGCCGGTAGGACGAGCTGCCGTGCGGGAAGGCATACCCCTGCTCATCCACGAACAGAACTCCCATATGGGCTGGGCCAATAAGCACCTGAGTACGCACGCCGAGGTCATCGCCCTCACCTATGAGGCAGCAGCCGACGCACTGGATGCCAGCGCCCGAGCACACGTACAGCTCACCGGCAATCCCGTGCGCCCGGAGTTTGCCCTGCTGGCCGATGAAGAGCACGTAACCCGGCTGCGCCGGGGATTCAGGCAGGAGCTTGGCATTGCACAGGATGCTGTGCTGCTCCTGGTGTTTGGGGGCTCGCAGGGTGCCCGGCATATCAACGAAGCCGTGGTGCGGCATGCCCCCCAACTGATGAGGCTGCCGGGCCTGACCGTACTGCAGCTGACCGGGCCCAGAGAATTCGCGCGCGTTGAGGCCGCGCTGGCCCAGGAGTTCGGCGGGAGTATTCCCGAAGCGTGGCAGCTCATGGATTACTGCAACAGAATGCCGGAGGCCCTTGCCGCCGCAGACCTTGTGCTGTGCCGGGCCGGTGCGTCCTCATTGGCAGAGGTATCGGCTGCCGGGAGGCCGGCACTGCTCGTTCCCTATCCCTATGCCACGGCAGACCATCAACGCAAGAACGCCGAGTCGCTCGTGGCGGCCGGTGCTGCCCATATGCTGCTGGATGCGGAGCTGGACAGCCCGCAACTCCTGGAAACCCTGCTCACCCTCATAGACGACGGTGAGGCACGCAGCCGCATGCTCGAGGCAGCCACACAGCAGCGGAACGCAGGCGCAGCCAGGCGCGTGGCCGAATTGCTTGTGGGTATTGCCGGATAGGAGCGATTGGCCCCGTCTGTCTCAGCCCTGCGGCGGCACCCAGAGGTATTGCCAGGGCTTCTGCTCCAGCACTTTGGCCAGCTCCTCTACGGGGCCGTAGCGCATGATGTCGGCCTGGCAGTGGTGGACGCAGGAAGGCTTCTTGCCCTTGGCCGTGCGCTCAGGGCAGAGATTGCATTGCAGGGTGAACGAGGGAATGAAGTCGTAGACGTATTTGTCGGTCTCGTTGCCTTCGGCGTCCTTAAGCGGCCAGGGGCCGTTCTGCAGCACCTTGACGCCCCATTGTCCGAGGTAGAGGTCCTGCTCGGACTGACAGGCAATCTCGCACGAATAACAACCCGTGCAGTACTGGTAGTCAACCAGGATTCCGTTGCGGGCCATGTCAGGCCTCCTTTCCGGTTAACGAGGCGTGTTCGACAGCAGGTGATGAGCCAGCAGTGCCAACGCCCTGGGCCACAGGCTCTGCGCTCACGCCTTGAGGCACGTAGGCTCCCGTTACCGGATCCACGCCACGTGCCAGCTCGCGCCGGTCGAACTTGCGCCAGTGGTGCTTGGGCAGAGCGGCTACCTCTTCAGGCGTGCAGGGATACACCTTACAGAGCGTACACTTGAGGTCGGCGCCAAAACCGGTGCGGCCGGGCTTGTTGCGCAGCAGCTGGTTGACGAAGGACTGCGTGCGGCCAAAGAGGCTCGGCTCGCTCGGATCCTGCTCAGGGAACCACCAGCCGTGCTGGGCAGCCACCTCGTACTCGGCCACCTCGTAGGTGATGCGGGCACGCTGGCGACAGCGACGCACCTGCCACTCGCCCCCGTCGTTCAGATCCTCGGGATGCGGGTTGTTGGTGCTCTCGGTGATGCTGCGGTCGGGTGTGCGCACCTTGTTCTCCAGCCAGACCCAGTCGCCCTCGGAGATGCCGTACTGCTCGGCCGTACGCGGGTGTATCTGCACCCAGGGATCGGGGGTGAGCTGGCGCAGCCACGGTATCTGGCGGTGCTCGGAGTGGAAGAAACTGGTCGTGCGTGCGCCGGTAATCATGATCAGCGGGTACTCTTTGGCCAGCTCGGGCGTGGTGTTGGGGCCAACGCCCGGCTCCTCTATGTAGGGCAGCGGATCGTAGCCGAAGTTCTCGAACAACGACGCGTACAGTTCCACGCGGCCCGTGGGAGTGTTGAAGCCCACACCGCCGTCGGGGCGCAGGTCGCCGGTGGTGTACTTGTAGTATCGATAGACCGGATAGGCCGGGCCTCGGTCGCGCAGCTCGGCCCAGCTGTAGCCCGTCATGTTGATCATCTCGTCGAAGCATTCCTCGTCGCTCGCCCACTGGGCCCAGGCCGGCTCGGAGTTGCGGGCATGGCTGATGGTGTCGAGATACTCCTGGTCGTTATCAAAGCGACTGCCCAGGCGACGGTTGATCTCCGCGTCGCTCAAGACCTCGCCTTCCGGCGTACAGGTGGGATTGATGGTAGAGAGGAAGTAATAGTGTGCGCGAATGCCCTTCTTCTCGGCCCAGGTGGCCACCGGCAAAACGATGTCGGCATAGGCCAGGAGCGTGGGCGTAAAGAAGATGTCAACGCCGGCGCAGAACTCCACCTTCTTGAGCGCCTGGTACCAGCGCTCGGATTCACAGCTCATGCAGTTGATGCCGTTGGAGGTCTGAAGCCACAGGCCCTTGACGCGACCGGCCTCACACTCCTCCAGGCACATATCGGGCATGGACTGCGTGAGACCGTAGCGATACATGGGGTAGTCTGCCCAGCCGATGCGCTTCTTCTGCTGTTCGGCGGTGAGGATGTCGTAGTAGCCCCAGGCACCGGCCGAGGGCGGGTCAACGCCCATGGGCGCGGTGGTGTAGACCATGCCGCCGGGGCGGTCGAGATTACCGGTGATAGTCCAGAGGGCCGCGATGGCCTGCGCGCACGGCGTGCCCTGGCTCTGCATGTCCACGGCCAGGCCCCAGACCACGCTGGCAGGCTTGGAGGTGGCAAACAGTCGCGCGGCAGCCACGAGCTTCTCCCGGGGAACCCAGCATATCTGGGCGAGCTTATCGAGGTCGAGTGACGCACAGCGCTCGGCCAGAGCCTCGAAGCCGTAGGTCCAATACTCCACAAACTCGTGGTCGTAGAGATCCTCTTCGATGATGACTTTGAGCATGGCCATGGCCACAGCGGTGTCGGTGCCGGGGCGGCTCTGGATGTGGATGTCGGCACGCGCCGCCCACCAGGTAACGCGTGGCTCCACGGAGATGAGCTTGCAACCGCGCTTCATGACATCGGTGACCCAGTGGCCCATGTAGAAGTCGGGGTTGGAGATATGCGGGTTGCAGCCCCAGATTATCGTGCACTCGGGGCATTCCCAGGCGGGGTCGTCGTAGCGACGGGCCATGAACTGGCTCATGTCGGCTATCATGAAGCCGCCGTAGGTCATGATCATGAGCGAGATGCGGGGGAGGTAGCAGGCCGTGCCGCTCAGGAAGCCGTACTCATTGGGACTGCCGATGGCGTAGCCCAGACGCCCTACCTGCCACTGGTTGTCGCGGGCCGTGCCGCGCAGGAGGTGGATGGTCTCGGGCCCGTAGCTGACGGCGATACGCTTGAACTCACGCTCCACGGTGTCAAGCGCCTCGTCCCAGCTGATGCGCTCCCAGTTATCCTCGCCCCGCTTACCGGCACGCTTCATGGGATAGAGGATGCGATTGGGGTGCTGGATTACCTGCTTGAAGGCGAGACAGCGCGGACAGAGACGGCCCTGGTTATAGGGGTCTTCCGGGTCGCCCTCCAATTTGACGAAGGCACCGGTGTCCTTATCGCTGTACACCAGTACGCCACAGCCCTCGTGACAGCCCGGCGCACTCCACACCGACGTGCGCGTGACAATGTAGCCGTCCTCCTCATACTGCCAGGGCCTACTCGGCGCCCAATCCTGCACCTCATGGTGCTTACCGGCGCCAATCTGAAACTGGTTCTCCGTTTTGGAGGTGCCTATCTCGTCGCGGTCCTTATCGGTGTCGATGGCGCCTTGTATCTCTAACTCGTCAGCCATATCTCGCTCCTTCCTTCGGTGACTCTATGGAGACAAGTATGAGTGCTGAGGGAGTGTGTCGAGTGGCATCATGGGTATGCCCTGGCGCAAATCACACGGAGAGTATGACTAATGAAGCATCTGGTCTGTGTCCTGCTCCACAGAGAACTCCTCCACCAGATCCATGAGCTTCTGCTGAGAATGGACGTCGGTTTTGAGGTAGATGCTGTAGATGTGGCTCTTGACCGTGTGCTCCGAGATAACCAGCTTCTCACAGATGTATTTGGCGTTGCGGCCGCGTATCAGGTAGGTGAGGATGTCGGCCTCGCGCGGACTGAGCCGGTAGAGCCGGGCCAGAGCCTCGCATTTGGCGTTGAGGACGCTGTCCTCGGAGGCCGTGGACTCCAGTTTGAGGATGAAATCGCTTGAGTGGATGGCGTTATCGTCGTGGTGCTTCTTCTCCGGATAGAAGACCATGGCCACCACTACCAGCAAAAAGGCGGCGACAAGCAGCAGATAGCTGACCTTCTCGTCAATGACGCCGCTATAAAGCACCGCCAGAGCCGCACACCAGCCCACCACAAAGCCCGCGGATTTGGGCAGGGTGCCCGAAGAGACGTGATAGAGAATCGGCAGGTTCTTCTCCACGATGAGCTTGACGAGGTTGGCGTAGTTGGCAGCCGAGAAGACGGCCCAGACAGCGGCGCCAATACAGCCGAGGAGCATCCAAAATGGCTCGGGAGGCAACGCGGAGAGCGCGAGCAGCGTGCCAACGGTGATGACTATGAGGACGCGCAGCAGCAAGACCACGGAGATCTTCAGCCTGAGGGCCGCGAGCGCGAGCATGAGCAGGCTCGCGAGCAGGATTGCCACCATCGCGCCCACGATGGCGAGAGGGCCTTTGGCAATCAGCAGGGCAAACACGATGCCGGCGGCGGCACCGAGCATGAGGAACACCGGCTCGACCTCCCTCGGCGAGGTGAGGAAGCTGTCACGTTTCTCGACACGGAGTTCCGCCGGTGCCTCGGATCGGCTTCCCATATAAAACAGCAATGCGAGGGAGGCCAGCAGAAAGAAGGCGCTGACAGGCGGTTGTGCCAAGGCGGGCAACAGCACACAGAGGACATACCACAGCGCGCCTCCGGAAAATGACGCCGTGGTGCAGACGAGGACGTTGCGGATGCGCGTCCTGCCACAGATGTCCAGCCAACCGGCAAGCAGGACGGCTGAGGCCATGCCCGTAAGCAGGCTGAGGACGGCAATAAGTGTGTCGGGAACCGGGATGCCAAGGGATACGAGTGTGAGTGTCCCGGACAGCAGCAGGGCGACGACGGTGCTGAGTACCAGGAGCAGGCGAGCATTGAGCCTCTCGCGCAGCCGAAGCGCTGCGAAGCGCATCGCCACGTCGCCGAGTGGAATGCCGATGAACAGCAGGGTGAGTGCGAGGCTGCATACCGATGTGCTCAGCGTTGACGGCGAGGGAAGCAGTGCCGCGTCCGACGCATCGCCCGTTGAAACGAAGAACCAGAAGAACGTGACGAAGAACCAGCCAAACATCAGCGAGAAGCCAAAGACGCTGAGCAGCTCCATCGCGCCTATATGATGCCCTGCGGCCTTTTTTGCGGTGCCTTGTGCCAAGAAGTCCGTCCCTGCTATAAAGGATATAACGAGCCCTACACAGGAGACTATAGCCCTTTTGGGATTTCTATGTAAGCAAATTTTTTTTGCGTGCTGCCTTCACGTCTTTGCGTTACATGTTTTCTCCGATGTCGGAGAAAACGTGTAGGGTCCAAAATTGATGAGATGCTCAGCTTCAGTATGGCTGGCAGGCAATTCAACTGTACTTTTTGGACTGATAGAGTTTAGAAAAATCCCATACGGAGCCCTGACGGTAGCTATGATAGAATTGTTGAGTAGAGATAGGTGTTTGCAGCAGAGATAAGGTGGCCATGCAGTACACGCTTGAACAAATCAAAGCCGTTGTTGCCAAATTCGCACCAGACAATGGCATAAAAAGCGTGCAGGTTTTTGGCTCGTACGCCGACGGGCGTGCCACAAACGAGAGCGATATCGATCTGTTGGTTGAGTATTTCGAGATGCCGTCGCTGCTTAACTATCTGGGGTTTCAGGAGCAGGTTCAAAGTGAGCTGGGTATTCAGGTTGACGTACTGCGTTATCCCCTTAGCCGCGAGCGGCTTATCGATCCGAACTTTGATTCAGGAAAAACAGTGATCATATATGGCTGACAAGAATGAATTGTTGATTGGACGGATTGTCACCGAAATTGACTTCGTGCTTGATGCCTCGCGGCATATGACCGAAAGCGACTTCGCAAGCGATGCCTACGCGCAGCACGCATTGACAATGGCAGTACTCAATATAGGCGAGTTGACAGCACATACAAGCGATGATTATCGCGCAAGCCATGCAGAGATTCCCTGGCGTCAGATGATTGGCTTCAGAAACGCCGCCGCGCATAGCTACGATGGCCTCGATATGCAGATTGTCTGGAAAACGATTCGAGAGGATCTTCCAGAACTGAAAACCCTACTGCTGAGTCTCTGAGGTTGTGCATTCGTTTTTCTGCCTGAACCGTCAGGTTGCTACAATTATTGAATCCCTTACCTGTGAGGTTCCTCGGTCGTTGGGCCTGGCTCCGAGCCCTGCTCCCGGCGTCTGATTCCAGCCACATTCGGGGCACACGTTTGTACCGCTCGGCATCCGAGTACCGCAGGCGAGACAGGTGACATCACCGAGGAACATCTCCGACTTGGGTCTGCCGCAGCCGCCGCAGCCCAAACATACATAGCACATACGGTTCTCCTTACACGCAATCGAACAGGGCCCTACTCACCAAAGCCCTCTCTCTCAGCACTCAGGGCCGCTGCCACCTGCTCCGGCATCTCATCCTCCTCATAGACGGGCGCCTTGCTCACCCCGTAGATTATCCAGCAGATAAGCCCGGCAATGACGGTGCCCACGAGCAGGGGGCTCACATTCTGCCAGGCTGGGGCGGCCAGGTTGCCCACGACGTAGCCCACGACCGGCGTGCACAGCAGATTGGAGACGCCCTGAAAGAAGATGATGATGGCCATACCAATGGGCATGGTGATCTTCTTGGGCATGGTCATGGGCACCATCGCCCACACCACGCCAGAAGTATAGCCGCTCTCCAGCCCCAAAAGCACCAGATACGCGGGCAGATACTCGTAGGGAATGAGGAAGGCTCCCGCGTACAGAAAGGCGATACAGCCGGCGATGATACACATTACCTTACGCGCCCTGATGCTGGAGAAATGCCTCAGCAAGAGCCCGGTGATGACCGACACGGGTATCGCGGCCACAAAGCCCAGTGATGACATGAGGCCGCCGGTGATGCCAGCCTGCTCGTTTGCCTCAGCTGGCGAAAGCCCCTGTAGCAGCAGGAGCGCCACCTCCTTTTCCTGCACATAGGTGGGTATCCAGGTAAAGACGCAGAGGCTCGTACCCAACAGCAGGCAAAACCCCAGGCCAAAGACCCACATGCGCCATACCTTGAGCCCTTCGACGATGGAGGGGCGTCTGCCCACGGCCCTGCCGGCCCTCTGTGCCTCCCTGAGTGCCCTGTCACGTCCGGTACGCGGCTTTTGCACAAAGAGGGCAAAGACGATGAAGGCCACGAGCGCCAGCACATCCGCACACCACCACCAGGCATGCCAGCTGTGGGGGTCTCCGGTGAGAGCCATGCTGACGGGCACGCCGATGTTATAGGCAAGCGCGGCACCGGTAACGTACCAGAGGTTCCAGATTCCCATGGGGAGCCCGGCCTTCTCGCGCGGAAAGTACATGGAGATAAGCGTGGTGGCAACCGTGCCCATCATCGCCACGCCCACGCCTTCCAGTACGCGCCCGATGAGCAGTTGGCCTACCCAGCTGGTGGTGCTTGCACCCACGGCACAACCCACAACCATAAAGGCAATGCCCACGAGCCCTATGGGCTTGGGGCCAAAGCGATTGATGAGAAAGGCCGCCGGAAAGGCCGTGACGATGCCGGCCACCGCGATAATCGACATGAGCCAGCCGGTGGCACCCATGTCTCCGTCAAAATACTCAAAGGCCAGAACCGGCATGAACACAGGCACCTTGAACTGGTTCATGATGACGATGATGCCGCAAAAGAGCATCGCAAAGAGCACTATCCAGCCCTTGCGCGTGCGGTCGTCTTTTGCCGACGGCTCATCCGATGAAGAAATGCCTGATAGCAACATACGCGTCTCCCTTATTCAATGAAGCTACGAGATACCGTAGTGAGTAAAGCTTTGTACCCACGCCCAGTTTGTCACCCTGAGCGTATACGCGCGCCACAGCAAACGAGACGCGGGTCGCAAAATGAAGGCTTGCCTCAACCAAATACCCAAGGACTGGATTGCCGGGTAGCACTTACTTTGCCTAAGAACCGGGCAGGTGCTGCTACTCAACGCAAGGGCAAAGTAAGTGCTACCCTTCGCTCGCTCGCAATGACAAGAGAGGTGGCAAAGCTTGCAGACGCTCCGCCCGAAAGGGGAACGCCCGGTGCAGGGGTTGGGCATCTGTGGCACCCAACCCCTGCCGGTGTACGGATTAGCGTTGGAAGACGATCTTCTTCATCGACTTGTCCCAATCGTCGCCCGCGTTGAAGATGAACTTGTAGATGCCCTGGGCGCTCACGAGCTGCACCTTGACGGTCTTGCCGTCAACGGTGGCGTCGCCATAGCCATCCTCGGGCTCGTTGGTGACTTCGATGGTGCCGCTGTAGAGTTCCTTGCCGCTGTCGTTGAGCACGAAGCTGCCATCCGCGGCTATCTCAACATCGTACTGGTCGGTCTCCTGCTCGGGCGGAACGATCTCGCTCTTGGAGTACCACGCGCCCTGCCAGGTCTGGTCGATGGGTGTGCCTGCGCTGGCACCAGACGAGGCGCTGCCGCTGGATGCGGAACCGCTGGACTCCGTGCCACTCGTGGCGGTACCACTGCTTTCTGTACCACTGCTGGCTGCCGGTGCCGCTCCGCCGCCGCAGCCCATGAGGGCAAGCAGGCTCAAGCTGAGGAGCAGGGCGAGTACAACGGCCGATACCTTCTTGACTGACTTCATTTTTCTCTTCCTTTCTCTAGACCTATATCAGTGTGAGCGCATTTTGCTCTCCACACTTCGCTATCACAGGCGGATGCCCGTTCTAACCATTGTTTACCCATGGGGAAGTGCGGCATGTGCCCAGACAAACGCTTCTGGTCTCGCCCTGTCTCACCCATGGGGACTACGGGGAGAGGGCTGTTCTAGCCCTTCTTCCCACCTTCGGGCGCGGCTCCTGAAGCACCGCCGGGCGCTCCACCTGGCTTGCCGCCGCCGGGGCCGCCGCCCGCCTTCATGGCGAGAGCCTCTTTCTTACCGGGCTTCATCATGAAGGAGAGGATGATGCCCACGACACCCACCGGCACCAGGGCCCAGAAGGCCAGCATGGGGTCGGTCTGACCAAGGAGCGTCGTCTCCAGAAACGGATGCAGCGCGTAACTGGTGAATATCTGGCCAAAATACTGCCCCAGCGTCAGGAAACTGAGCCCGAGCGCCACCGCCGTGGCGCCGCCCTTGAAGACATAGGTGGGCACCATGGGACGGCAACAGCCGTTGAGGAACATATTGCCCACGGCGAAGAAGAGGACGTACCCGGCAAAGAGTACCTGCCCATTACGGAAGGCAAAAGCCGAACAGAGCGTCAGGCCGGTAATGCCCGCAACAACGCAGATATACTTGAGGTGCTTGGGCGTCTTGTCGAGGATAAAACCGCCCAGAGGTGCCAGCACGCCACAGGCAACGATCAGCCCACCGATGATGCCTGCCATCGCAGGATCCCAGCCCAACCCGCCGGCGCGCTCGCTCAAAGTAAGCCAACCCTTGAGGTACTGGCTGAAGCCGTAGTTCATATAATTGAAGATGGCAAACATGATGACGAGGCACCAGAGCTGGCGCTGTTTGAACAGCGGCAGGACTTCCTTGAAGCTCTTGCGCTCTGCACTGACCTCAGAGGCCTCTTCTGTGCGGGGGTATCTGAATACCAGGACAAACAGGGCAAGCATCACGACCAGGGCGCCGACAAACACCCAGAGCAGAGTGGTCATATTCTCGCCGACCAACACAAACAGTTGAGAGCCAACAGCGTTTATCGTAAAGATGCCAATGGGTGCCCAGATCGACCAGATGGCCATTCCCCTGCCTCGCGTAGCATGGGGAAACCATACCGACACACAGGTCGGGCCGGAGATGACCGTGGCCGCCAGACCAAAGCCTATGATGAACCGGCCGACGAGGAAGATCATGAAATCGCTCGAAACCGCAAGCGCCGTGATAATCGTTCCCAGCGTTGCCAGGGACATCCCGACGATGGTGCCGACCTTGGCGCCCCATCTGCGCACTATGTAGGAAGTCGGAAACACCATGATCATGGCGGCTATCGGCACCAGCCCCATGACATTGGGCATCAGTGCGGAGTCATACGTGGGGTTGTTGGCGGCGGCCCAACCCTGAAAGACCGGAAAGGTCACCCCCGGCAGCCACTGCCAGGTAAAGACGATGACCACCGCGCAGAACAGGGCAACGATCAGACAGGGCCAGGCATAGGCCGGTGTCTTCATAGGCGCGCCTTCTGCTGCCGCGGCGTGTGGGTTACTCATACTCATACCTCCTTGTTTGAAACGTACATTCTGTGTCTCTACCTACACCGCCAACTTGAACATCCGCTTGGCATTGTTGAAGAGCATGTCCTCACGCTCCTGCTCACTTACCTCAAGTTCGTTCATGAACTCAACACCCTGCTTCATCCAGCCGTAAAACACGGGGAAGGAGGAGCCGAAGAGCATATGATCCGCACCACTTATCTTGACGGCGGCCTCCATGACCTCTTTGCCCCAGGAGTGGGGGTGGGTCATGTCAAAGAAGATGTTGTTTTTGAGGTAGCCCTTTATCTCGTCTCCACCAGTGGAAGACAGACGCTGCATGGCCTCCTTCTTGATGCTCTTCTTGGGAGTTAAGAGTTCAGAGTTGGCAAACCAGTTCCCGCCGAGCATCGTGTGGATAATACGGAGAGTGGGGAGATCCTCAAACATGCCGCTGAAGAGCTCTCTTCCCACGGCGAGTGCCTGAGACGAGATACGCCCGAACTCGCGGCGGAAGTTCTGGAACTCAAGGAGCTGGGGAGAGGGAGAAGGAGGAAGGGGGGTGTGGTGTGCGACGATGGGTATATCAAGCTCTGCGATCTTCTTGAGCATGGGACGGAACTCCTCTGCGTCAAGGTGAAGCTCCCCGTAGTGACAGGCAAGCTGCACTCCCACACATCCGAGTTCCTTCACACAACGCTCAAGCTCATAGAAGTTCTCCTTGAAGTTCCAAGGGGGTATACAGGCTGTGGAGAAGAGGCGGCCGTTGCTCTCGTCACAGATCTTTTTGGCGTTATCGTTGACTGCTCTACAGGTCTCTACTCTCAGCCACTCCTGCCACACGGGTACGCGCATGATGCCGTAGTCCACTCCCGCGTCATCCATGGCGTCGAGTTTTGACTTGGCCGAGTAGTCGCCTTCCACATAGTTAAGGTTGGAGGTGCCCTTGGGGTATTCGAGGTTCATCTGCATCTTGCCCGACTCCATCTCAAATACCTCGACGTTCCAGCCATAGGCACGAGGAGCCGTAGACCAGAAACCGTCTCCTACCTCCTCATTGCTGAAGAGGTCTTCGGGGAGGTGGTGGATGTTGATGTCGATTATCCTGCTCATGTCAAGTTCCTTTCTCTTGCTTACAAAAAGATTCTCCGGTAGGTGGTCGATGTTGGTGTCGATTATCCTGCTCATGGCTCTCCGTTTTCTCTCGGACCTTCTTCAGGGCCTTGTCTTGTGGGCCTTCCTATCGAATACGCAGGGGTGTTATGAGAAGAGACACTCCTGTTGCTTCCGGGGCTCTGGTGGGGGATTAAAACGACCGATTTTGTTGGGCAGGCCTCTCCTCCCCTACTCTCCTCTCACTACGACTATCTGCTGCTTCTCCCTGAACACGCGTTTTGCGAGATCCTCCAGCGTGCCGTACTCCAGCGAGCGGCTCTGGCAGTGCTGGGCGCAGGCGGGCTGCTTGCCCCTCGCCACTCTCTCCTCGCACAGATCGCACCAGCGCGTGAACTGCGGGATGAAGTCGTACTGGTAGTCCTTCTCGCCTATCTCAAGTGGCCCGAGCTTGTTGATGCGCAGCCCAAACTCGCGCTCGGTGTAGCCCTTCTCCTGCTGGCAGGCCAGCACACAGGCTTCGCAGCCCGTACAGTACTCAACGTCTATGAGAAATCCCTTGAATGCCATGCCGTCCCTCCTTCTCTACCGCACCTGGGGCGTGTCGGGTACGTTGCTTATGGCGGGCTCGTCCTTGCCTATCTGGCAGACCATGGCCTTGTAGTTGGAGCCAAAGCCACTCACGCCGGCCGGCAGCGGCACGAGGTTGTTGCAGTTGCTCTCGAAGACGCCGTAGGGCCCGGCCTCGTCCTCTTTGCTGCTACCGTGGCCGCGCTCGGGAAACCACCACGCGTGCTCCGTCTGAATGACGCGCGGGTCGTAGGTGGCGTTGAAGCTCGTCTTGTAGAAGCACTTGCCGTGGTTGTTCCATATCCATATCCACTCGCCCTCCTCGATGCCGTAGTCCGCGGCGGTATCGGGATGGATGTAGACGAGCGGGTCGGGATGGAGCGCACGCAGGCGGGCTATCTGACGGTGCTCGGAGTGGAAGAAGTGCGGCACACGGGCACCGGTGGTGAGGATGAGCGGATAGTCCTGCGCGAGTTCCGGCGCGGAGTACGGGCTCTCTATGGGTTCCACGTAGGCGGGAAGCGGGTCGAGGCCGCCGCCGACATGCTGGAAGACCATGGAGTAGATTTCCGCGCGACCGGACGGCGTGGCAAAGCCGAGCCCACCGTCGTCTCTCAGGCCCCCGGTCTCGTATTTGCGATAGGTGAACTCGGGCATCTTCCACACGGCATGCTGGAGTTCCTTCCAGGTGAAACCGCCCTGCTGCAGGGCGTAGTCCCACATCTCCTCCACGGTGTTCCACGGAAAGGCGATGTCACGGTAGTGCACGCCCCGGAGCACATCCACGGAGAGGTGGTACTGGGCTTCGAGCTTCTCGACCTTCTCCCAGTCAACACCCGGGAGCGCCTCGCCCCTCACGATGTTGGAGCGGGGAATCTTGGGCGCCACCTTACCGTCCGCGTCTGCAACGGCGGTGCCGGGGACGATGCCCTCGCGCGTGACACGACGCCCCAGTTCCAGGAAGATGGTCTGATCGGCCTTGGTCTCGCCGACGGGCTCGATGGCCTGGTTGATGCAGCTGATGGAGTAGGGGTTGAGGCCACCAAAGCCGATGCGCTCGGCCCAGGTGCTCACGGGGAGCACCACGTCGGCCAGGGCGAACATGGACGGGTTCATGAACAGATCGCTCCAACAGATGAACTCCAGCTTCTCGCGGTACCAGCGCTCCATCTGCATCTTGGTCTGCGCGCCCATGCAGGCCGTGAAGTTGTTGGTGACGAAGTAAGCGGCCTTGAACTGGTAGGGGCCGTAGAGGTCGTCTTCGCCCTCCACATGCTCCCAGCTCTCAAAGGTAGCGTTGGAACTGAGGTTCTTGAATCCCACGCCAAACAGCGGAAAGCGCTCGGCACCCATGCGCAGGCCGGGCTCCTCAGCCGAAGTGAGCAGTTCGTCGTAGCCCCAGGTGCCCGTCCAATTGGGCTGTGCGATGCCCCAGCAGGGCCGTCCGATGACATTGCCGCCGGGCACGTCGAGATTGCCCGTGATGGTCCAGAGCGCCGTAACGGCGTGCGCTGCCTGCTGGCCTCCGGTCTGCTGGTCGAGCGCCACGCCCCACTGGATGGCGGCGGGCTTGGACGTGGCATAGGTGCGCGCAACACGGCGGATGTCTTCGAGAGGCACCCACGAGCGTGCACTGAGTTCCTCCAGATCGTACTCCTTGCAACGCTCCGCCACCTGCTCCAGCCCATACACCCAGTACTCGCAGAACTCATGGTCGTAGAGCTCTTCCTCGATGATTATCTTGAGCATGGCCATGGCCAGCGCCCCGTCGCCGCCCGGGCGCACCCGGAGCCAGTTCTCCCCGGCACGCGCGGCCAGCCAGGTCAGCTGCGGATCGATGACGGCCACCTTCATGCCGCGCTGCATGAGATCGGTAAACCAGTGACCGAAGAAGCCGTCGGCGTTGGAATAGAAGGGATTGTGGCCCCAGACGATGCAGAACTCGGGCACAACATAGCGCGGGTCGTCGTAGCGCAGCGGCAGGAACTGCGAGCAGTCCATGACCGCGGCGTCGCCGAGCATACAGGCCATGGAGGCTATGCGAGGCAGGTAGCACGAGTTGCCGGCAAAGTAGGGCACCCCCTCGTTAGGCGAGCCGATGGCGGCATTGAGGCGCGTGACCTGATGGATGTCGCGTCCGGTGCCCTGGCACATCATAATGGTATGGGCGCCCCAGACCTCCGTGATACGCTTGAACTCGGCCTCGATGATGTCGTAGGCCTCGTCCCAGCTGATGCGCTCGAACCGGTCGAGGCCACGGTCTGCCCGCGCACGCTTCATAGGATGCATGAGCCGGTCCTCGTGGTAGACCACGTCGGTCATGGCCAGACACCGGCTGCACAGGCGTCCCTGGTTATACGGGTTCTCCGGGTCACCCTCCACCTTGACGAGCCTGCCGTCCTTGACATACTGCAACACGCCGCAGGCGTTATGGCAGCCCGGCGCGCTGCGGGCGTGGCCACGGATGACCGTATAGCCGTCCTCCTCCCAGGTGATGGGGCGTTCGTCTGCCGTGACGTCGGTGCGCACGGGCACGAGGCCGCCGTAGATGTCGGAGAGGGCATGAAGGGGTGTTTCAATTGTGGTGGGACTCTGGGCGGAAGGCTCGGTTCCGGCTGGAGTCTGGATGGGAGCTGCACACTGCTGACTCATTAAGTCTCCTTAGTGGTGATGGAGGTTCTGGCCTTGAATGATTCTCAGCAGCAATTCTATGAGTTGGCGAGGGGTGTGTGCGTCCCCACAACAGGATTATAAGCGGTTTTTCATCTTGAGAGAGTGAACCGCGGCACCACTCATCCTCAGAGCATGAGTAGGCGTGTCTACCAGCAATTCAGGGGCTCGGATACGAGCATCAAATCCCGTGTGTAGACCTTACTTGCGACATCTTCGAGCTCGGCATCAAAGCGGTTGGCCACGATAATCGTGCTGCGCTCCTTGAAGCTCGCCAGAGAGGACACCACCTCGCTCCCAAAGAAGTCCGGCACGGCAAGAGCGGGCTCGTACACCAGTACCGGGATGCCCTTTGCCTTGAGTCGCTTCATGACCCCTTGCACCGAGCTCTGGCGGAAGTTATCGGAATTCCGTTTCATGGTGAGGCGATAGATGCCCACAACGCTGCCCTCGTCGGCGAGCTGGCTGTTGGCGGCTTCAGTGTCGGGCAGGCCAGAGAGGGCCCTGAGCTTCTCAAGCACCCGGTCTGCGATAAAATCCTTGCGCGTTCGGTTGGCATCCACAATGGCCTGCATGAGGTTTTGCGGCACCTGGTCGTAATTGGCCAGGAGTTGCTTGGTGTCCTTGGGCAGACAGTAGCCGCCATAGCCAAACGACGGGTTGTTGTAGTGGGTGCCTATGCGCGGATCAAGCGACACCCCTTCGATGATGCGCTGCGTGTCGAGCCCTCGCACTTCGGCGTAGGTGTCGAGCTCATTGAAATAGGCGACCCGCAGCGCGAGGTAGGTGTTTGAGAAGAGCTTTATGGCCTCGGCTTCGGTAGCGTTGCAGATGAGCACGGGAATCTCTGAGGATGCAAGAGGGTCTTCGGACTCACGTGCGCCCTGTACGAGCAACTCCGCAAAGCGCACTGCGGCCTCCCTTGATTCGGCGTTTGAGATATCTGCTCCCACGATGATACGGGAGGGATGGAGGTTGTCATAGAGAGCGCATCCCTCTCGCAGAAACTCCGGCGAGAAGAGTATCCGCTCATCTGCGAGCGCCTTGCACAGAGACTCCGTATACCCTACCGACACGGTTGATTTGATGACGATCCACGCTTCTGGATTGACGCTGCGGATGGCATGGACAGCTTCCTCGACAGCACTGGTGTCGAAGTGATGCGTCTGCGCATCGTAGTTGGTGGGAGTGGCGACGATGGCAAAATCGGCCCCGGCATAGGCAAACTGAGGGTCGGTGCTTGCAGTAAAAACGACATTCTCGCGCGCGAGGTAGGACGCCACGCCCTCATCAAGGATGGGCGACGTTCTGGCGTTGATGAGTGCAACCCTGTCCTCGGCGATGTCGAGGATCCTGACCTCGTTGTTCTGCGCCAGAAGCAGGCCTATCGAAAGGCCCACATATCCCGCACCTGCTATGGCTATCTTCACCTCTGCCTCCTTGTGAAACCGTCCGGCCCTGCCCATTGTACCAGTGCAGAGGAATCATGACGAGGGAAATCATGTTGCCCGAAGCTTCTCTGCGCCTCTTTCCGGTATCATACAGCATATGAAAGAACGAAGACCGATACGGGAAGTGCTGGTTACCGCGGGCCTGGCCCTGCTCCTGGGCTTTTTTCTGGCTGCGGGTGCCACACTGGACGGCGGAGGATACCTCGGCTATGGCGTGGAGCACGCCGCCGCCGAGGTATTCATCAACTGGCTCGCACCCAGCATCTACCTCAGCTCCCTCGTCTATGCGCTACCCGTGTTTGTGCTGCTCTGGCTGCTGTGGCGGGCATTGGACAGTATCGCTGCGGCGCGGGCAAAGAAGCTCATCGGCCAGGGCCCGCCTGACCCGGGGCGTGAGGCGGGATCCTTTCCCGTCGCCCTTCCGCAGGTTCGCCCGAAGGGTCGTCCCAGCCTGCGCCGTGCGCCCTCCGGGGAGCGCCTCATCGGAACCCGCCCCGTAAAGAAGCGGTGGTTCTGGATAGCTGCGGCCCTGTTGCTTATCTGTTGGGTTCCCTTCTGGCTGGCGTTATGGCCGGGCATCTACAACTATGACGCCCACTATCAGTACGAGATGCTGATGTACGCCGAGTTGCAGACGCACCATCCGCTGCTGCACACCTTTCTGCTCAACGGGTTGGTGCTGCTCGGGGAGTATTATCTCGGCGGCGTCAATACGGGTGTTGAGCTCTACATCGGCCTGAGCCTTGTGGTCTGCGCCCTCACCTTTTCCTGGATGCTCTATACGATGGCCGAAGAAGGCGCGGGCAAACCGCTGCTCATCTGCTCCCTTCTCTTTCTGGCAGCAAACCCCGCGCTTGTGGTGTGGCTCATCTCCACCAATAAGGACGTCCTCTTTACGGCCCTCTTACTCCTTGCCGCGCTGGTGTTGTATCGTGCCTGTCGCCTGAGGAGCGGAGAACTCGCTCAAGCGGGACAGCGCCCCGCGCTTGTTGCCCCTTCTCCCTTTGTCCCTGCTGTTGCTCCTGCTGCCAACGCTTCCTCTGCCCTGCGCATCGGTTTTGCCACGGCCCTCGTGTTGTTTCTGCTGGTTTTGGGCGTGCTGGCCTTCAGAACCAGCGCGGTGTACAGTTTCATCCTCTTCCTGCCTTTTGCCGCCCTCCTGATACGCCGGCATCTGCGCGTGAGGCTCGTGGGTGTCCTGGCCACCGCCACCGTGGTTTTTGCGGCGACCTATATCGTGTTGACGCAGATTATCTTCAGCGTGCCGGCCGGTCCCTGGCAGACGCTCGACGCACTCAGTATTCACCGCCAGCAGCTTGCGCGGGTCTGGGTGCAGGCCAACGAAGGGAAGGACTTGCAGGACACACGGACGATAGAGGCCTTTGAGCACTTCTTTAACGAGGAAGACCGGGAATACCTTGACCTGTACGAGGCCGACGACGCCGACCCTTCGCGCAGCGCCTTTCGCAGCGCCTTTGAGGAGGATCCGCTGGGACTGCTCGCGCTCTATCTTGCCATGGGTTCCACCCATCCCGGCGCCTACACCGATGCCGCACTCCTCACCTGCTACGAGGCCTGGTATCCCGGCGCTGTGATGGATGGCTATGTCATGGAGAGCTATTTTGCCAAGCCCGACACAGCGCGCGCATCCTATATTGACGTGTCTGCGTTCTGGCCGGCAGAGGAGGCCTGGATACTGGACGGCTTTGGATCCTGGCTCAGGGAGTTTGGGCTGGGCAATCTTGGCATGGATCTGCCGCCGGTACGGCTGCTGTGCTCTCCTGCCACCTATGTCTGGATACTGCTGATTGTACTGGCGAGGACCATTTGTGTACGGAACCGGCGCGGCGCGCTGATCTGTACGCTGCTGCTGTGCTTCTGCCTTACCGCGCTGTTGAGCCCGCTCGTGGTGATGCGGTACTTTCTGATGGTGATGGCAGCAACACCACTGCTCCTGCACATTGCCTCAAGCGCCCGCCTGCCGGCGAGAAAGCAGGGGAGCGGAGGCTCCGGTGGCACAGAATCCGGATGGGAGGGTTTTTGGGGCAGGTAAGAAGAAGGGAGAACAGGAGGCCGGAGTAACACTGCCAGCGCTGCCTAGTGCCTGAAGTGGCGTCTTCCCGTAAACACCACGGCCATCTCGGCCGCGTCTGCGGCAGCCAGCACTTCCTCGTCGCGCACGGAGCCGCCGGGCTGTATGACTGCGGTAACGCCCGCGCGGGCCAGCACCTCGAGTGAGTCGGCAAAGGGCATGAAGGCATCGGAGGCGGCAACGGCACCACGGGCCTTGTCACCCGCCTGGCGCACGGCCAGCTCGGCGGCGTTGACACGGTTGGGCTGTCCGGCACCTATACCCACCGTGGCCTCGTCCTGCACGACGACAATGGCATTGGATTTGACCGACTTGCAGGCCTTCCAGGCAAAGCGCAGCGCGTGAAGCTCCTCCTCTGTGGGTTGCCTCAGGCTCGCCACGGTAAAGAAGCGCTCGTCAATCTCCGCAGAGTCAGCATCCATGCAGAGCATGCCTCCCTCCACGCTCCGGAAGTCAAAGCCCTCCCCCGGCGCGTTAAGGCCTCCGGTGGCAAGTACCCGGATGTTGGGCTTCTGTGCGAGCAACTCCAACGCGGCTGGCTCAAAGCCCGGTGCAATCAGGGCCTCGACAAACTGCCCCTCGGCGTAGATGGCGTCGATGAGCCGGGCAGGCACGGTGCGGTTGAAGGCCATGACGCCACCAAAGGCGCTTATCGGGTCGCAGGCAAACGCCAGTCGGTAGGCAGATTTGAGATCTTCATGCGAGGCTATGCCACAGGGCGTGAGGTGTTTGACGATAACCACCGTGGGCTCGGAAAACTCCCTCACCGCGGTCCAGGCGGCATCGAGGTCAAGGTAGTTGTTATACGAGAGCTCCTTGCCCTGGTGTTGGGTGGCATGGGCCAGCGTATGCTCGTTGCCGCCGCCATCCCGCAGGTAGAAGGCAGCACGCTGGTGGGGGTTCTCACCGTAGCGCAGGTCCTGGACCTTGCTCAGGAACAGCCTTGCATCACGCGGGAACGGCGAGGGCGTGCTTGAGGGAGACGGCAAAGGCTCAGCGCCTGCCCTGCTTTCCTCCGGGTCCAGCCCCTCTGCGCAAAGGGCGCCATACAGCCAGGAATAGATGGCGTTGTCATAGGCACTGGTAGCCTCGAATACCTCAAGTGCCAGGCGCTTGCGGGTCTTACGTGTCGTGGCACCGCCGCCCGCCCTCATCTCCTCCAAGAGCGCAGCATAGTGCTCAGGACGGATTACCACCGTAACGGCAGCGTGGTTCTTGGCTGCACTTCGGAGCATGCTGGGGCCACCGATGTCGATATGCTCAATGGCCTCGTCATAGGCCACGTCCGGCCGCGCCACGGTTTCCTCAAAGGCGTACAGGTTCACCACCACCAGGTCGATGAGCCCGATACCGTGCTCAGCGGCCTCGCTGAGATGTTCCGCCTTGTCGCGCCTTGCCAGCAGCCCACCGTGCACCCGGGGATGCAGCGTCTTGACCCTTCCCTCCATCATCTCCGGAAAGCCCGTGAGGTCGTCTATGGGCCGCACCGGTATGCCCGCGTCCTCCAGCACCCGGGCGGTGCCTCCCGTGGAGACTATCTCTACGCCAAACTCCTCAGAGAGCGTGCGGGCAAGGTCGGCAATGCCCGTTTTATCGGTCACGGACAGGAGGGCTCGCTTGATGGGAAGTTCCTGCTTGGGCATCAAAACTCCTTTGTGGTGGGTGGCTCGGGTTCTGCGGTGTTCTCGGGCGATACGGTGTAGGAGCTATGGGGTATGTCGGGCGGACGGTGCGGCTCGGACTTGATGACCGTTGCCTCTACCTCTATCCTGTCCGTGCGCTGCTGCCGATAACGCCTGAGGCGCGGCCAGATGAACCGGGCGATGACAAAGAGGATCGCGACCGGCAGAGCTATGCGGAGTATGGCAATGAGCAGGCCCACAGCAGTTCCTTACGAAGAGAAGATACTGGCACCATTCTAAAGCAAGAGTCCGATGGCAACAAGCAGGGCCGAGCCGCACACGGCCCAGGCAAAATCTGAGCCGGTGAGGTGGTCGTGGGATAACTGTGTCCTCCCCCGGCCTATATAGCAGCGACTCTCCATGGCCTGCGCCAGATGGTCGGCACGCCTGAAGAGATTGACAAACAGGGGTATCATCACCGGAATCCACGCCCTGGCGCGCCTGATGAGCCCCCCTTGATTGAACCGTGCACCACGCGCGCTCTGGGCCACTATCAGCTTTTCTGCCTCCGAGGCCGTGAGAGGGATAAAGCGCAGTGCGATGGTAAAGACCATCGCGATGTCCTCGACCGGTACCCTGAGTGCTCTGAGCGGCGCGAGCAGCTTACCGATGGCATCGGTGAGACTGACCACTGAGGTGGTGTAGGTAAGGAGTGAGGTCACAAGCACCAGCAGGCTGATGCGTAGCGCAAAGTACAGGCCCCTGACGATGCCGAGAGGCCGGATGCCAAAGCTTCCCATGAGCGGGATGCTCTGGGGCAGGTCCAGAGAAAGGTCGAGGCCAAGCCAGGGGAGCGAGAGCAGCGTGGCCTGCTGGGCGGCATGGGACTCACGCGCCATCTCGGCAGAAGCGGTGCCCGCGGCGGCGGCCTGAGCCGCGGCCTGCTCGGTTGGGGTGGCCGGGTCAAGGGCACCAAAGGTAAGCGCGTTGGCCAGCAGGGTAAACGCCAGGATAAACAGGACGGGCTTGAGGCCCCGGAGCGCCCTGCGCGCCGGTATATGGGCCACGGCAAACAGGATCACCAGGAGGAGCAGGGCAGCGCTGAGACCTATCCAGGTCTTGCAGGCAAAGAGCGCGAAGACATACACCGCCACCAGCAGGAGCTTTACGCGCGCGTCAATGCGATGGATTGGAGTGTCCAGCGCAAGGTAGTTGCCAAAGGGGAGCGGTAGGGCCATCAAAGTTCCACCCTGCCTGTTGCCAGGCTCGCAAAGTAGCCTGGGTCGTGGGTAGCGATGAGAATGCCTTTGCCCTCGGCCAACAGCGCTTGCAGAAGTTCGTAGATAAAGACCTTGCCCTGGGCGTCAAGGCCGGCAGTGGGCTCGTCGAGCAGCAGAAAGTCAGACCCCAGCGCCAGTATCGTAGCGATGGCAGCTCGCCTGGCCTCTCCGCCACTGAGGCTGAAGGGAGATCTCTTTTTGAAGCGTGCGGGCTCAAGGCCAACGGCCGCGAGTACCTCGTCTACGAGTTCCTCATCGGTACCTGCCAGTTCCCTGCCCAGATTTTTGGGACCGAACAGGATGTCCTCAGAGAGCGTTTGGGCAAAGAGCTGTGTTTCTGGCTGCTGGAACACCAGGCCCACCTGTCCCGGAACGGGAGACCTGCTTCCGAGCAGGACGGTGCCCTCGCTGGGTTGCAGCAGGCCGGCGGCCAGTGAGAGCACGGTAGACTTGCCCGAGCCACTGGCTCCCACGAGCAGCAGGCATTCCCCCCGGGCAAGCCTGAGTTCAAAATCACTGAGGACGGGCCTGTGGCTGGGGTCGTCCGGGTAGGAAAAGGAGACCTCGCTCAGGGTGAGCGCCTCGGCTTTTTCCGGGCCCTGGCCATCGACCTGCCTACCACGGTCTGAAGAAACCGGAAGCAGACCCCGTATGGCTGGCTCGGCAGTGAGGCCGTAGCTGAGCCCTGCCGCTTCATCGGCGAGTATCCCCTCGGGCGCACCATCGTAGGCCACCCTGCCTCTGTCAAGCACGATGACGCGGTCGGCAAAGCCTGCCTCTCTGAGAATGTGCGTGCTCTGCAAAACGCCGTGGCCCTGCCGTACCGCACGCGCCGTTGCCTCGAGCACCTGAGCGCGTGCCAGGGGGTCAAGCATGGACGTGGGCTCGTCCAATACGAGGTAGAATGGCTGCATGGCCAGGGTAGCGGCCAGGACGACTCGCTGCTTCTCGCCACCACTCAGACTGTTGGGATCGCGCTGGGCAAAATCCTCCTCGGGCAGCCCCACCTGCGCCAGCGCATCAGAAACGGCAGCGTAGATGCGCGCGGGCTCCCAGCCCAGATTCTGCGGCCCAAAAGCGATCTCATCAAACACCGTGGTCGAGACGATCTGGTTGTCGGGGTCCTGCGTTACGAGGCCCACGCGCTCTCTGAGCTCACGTAGCCTGTCATGATCCCAGCTGGATATGCCATCCACAACGACCTCGCCCTCAAGCGGCAACAGCAGGCCGTTGGCAAGACGGGCCAGGGTTGATTTGCCCGAGCCGTTGGCACCGAGCAGGACCACCCACTCCCCTCTCTCCAGGGCAAAGCTGACGTTTCGCAGGATAGCACCGCTGTCAAGACCGATGCCCGCAGGCAGCAGCTCATTGTCGGTGTCGCTCTCTGACTGGTGTGAGTAGGCAAAGCTGATGTTGTTGAAGCTGAGCAGCGGCGGTTCCCCCCTGACGTTTTTCGTGCTAATCTGGTGGATGAACAGTCTAGCAGAGTGCAAGCGTTGGGAGTGTGACAGCGCGCGCGCGCCGTGTTTGCACGGGTAGAGCGCGGTGCTTACTCGGATTTGGACGCGGAACGAAAGCAGTAGTAGGGAGTACGCCATGAACACGAAATCCGACCCACAGCCTGCGGCAACGAGCCCTGAGGATGCCAGGAAGCGCATCGAGGAACTCCGCCGCGAGATAGCCCATAACTCCTACCTCTACTATGCGCTTGACGCACCGGAAATATCCGACGCTGCCTTTGACTCCCTCATGCGAGAGCTTGAGCAATGGGAGGCACGCTATCCGCAGTTCATCACCCCCTCCTCCCCTACTCAGCGCGTGGGTGGCTACCAGGGTGAGGCCTTTGCGCCGGTCACGCATGTGGAGCGCATGTACTCACTCGACAACGCCATGAACCTCGACGAGCTTGAAACCTGGTTTGAACGCACCCGCGCTGTGCTCAGAGAACTCGGCCGCACTGAGGAGCCGGAGTTTGTGTGCGAGCTTAAGATCGACGGGGCTTCCATCGCGCTGACCTATGACCACGGCGAGCTGGTGCAGGCGGCTACGCGCGGAGATGGTACTACCGGCGAGGACATTACCGCGAACGTGCGCACTATCAAAGACATACCTCTGAGGATGCACGTACTTCGGGGAAGCGGTGGAGATGCGGCGGGCGGATCGCCGACTACTGCGGGCGGATCGCCGGCTACCCCTACTACCTTGCCGGCTACGGCGAGCGCATTGCCAGCCCTTCCTACCTTTGAAGGGGTGCAATCCGCCTTTGGGCAACGCGTTGAACTCAGAGGCGAGGCCTATATGCCCCTGGCATCCTTTGAGCGTCTGAACGAGGACATCCGCCGCGAAGCAGCAGAGTCGGACAAGGCGGTCAAAGTCTTTGCGAACCCCCGCAACGCCGCCGCGGGTTCACTCAGGCAAAAGGACCCCCACATCACCGCACACCGCGATCTGGCCACCTTTCTCTATGCCATACCGGAGACTACCGCGGAGGCACTCGCCCTCTCCAGCCAATGGGAGCTCCTGGCATGGCTCAAGGCGTCCGGCTTCCACACCAATCCCAACATCGCCCTGTATTCGGATGCCGCCGAGGTACGAAGCTTCTGCGAGGAGGCCGGAAAACTCCGCGGCACGCTCGCCTATGACATAGACGGCGTGGTCATCAAGATAAACAGCTTTGCCCTGCAGCGCGAGCTGGGCTTTACCGCCAAGGCACCCCGTTGGGCCATTGCCTTCAAGTTTCCGCCGGAGGAGAAGACCACCATCCTGCGGCATATCACCGTGCAAGTGGGCCGCACCGGCGTGCTCACACCGGTAGCGGAGTTTGACCCCGTGGTCGTTGCCGGTTCCACGGTGGCACGCTCCACCCTCCACAATGTCGACGAAGTACACCGCAAGGATGTCCGCGAGGGCGATACCGTCATCATCCACAAGGCGGGCGACGTTATTCCCGAGGTCGTGGGACCGGTGCTCAGTCTCAGGCCAGAGGATGCCCAGGTCTGGGAGATGCCGACCCATTGCCCCTCCTGCGGCAGTCCGGTCTACCGGGATAACGACGGCAGCGGCTCGGCCATCCGATGCCTCAGCGCCGAATGCCCGGCCCAGCTCCTTGAGCGTCTGGAACACTGGGTGAGCCGCGGGGCTCTGGACATCAACGGCTTTGGGCCGAGGCTTATCGAGATGCTGGTGGAACAGGGCTCCCTGCACGACGTGGCTGATTTCTACACGCTCACCGAAGCTCAGATTGCTGAGACGCCCACCGGCGAGGAAAAGTACGCCTATAACATGACCGTCGAAAAACGCGCGGAGACCGGTAACTACAAGAAGGTGCCGGCGTTTGTCGGGCCCACGGTGGCCGCCAAGATCATGGCGCAGCTGGACGCGAGTAAGGAGCAGCCCTTTGCCCGCGTGCTCTTTGGCCTGGGCATCAGGAATGTGGGCAGGCAGGTGGCGGAGATCATCGCACAGCACTTTGGCAGCATCGAGGCACTGCTTGGGGCAGACAAAGAGACCCTCGAGGTTGTCGAGGGCATAGGGCCCATAATCGCCCAGACGCTCGAGGAGTTTCTCGCGACCGAGCAGAACCGGGAACTGCTCCGGCGGCTCAAAGCCCGAGGGTTGCAGTTACAGACCACCGGGGCCGCACCCGACGCGGCTGAGCTCCCTCTGCATGGCCTGACCTTTGTGCTCACCGGCACGCTGGAGCACCATGTGCGCGAGGATGCCGAGGACGCGCTCAGGGCTCTGGGAGCAAAGGCCACAGGGTCGGTGTCGGGCAAAACTTCCTACGTGGTAGCCGGGCCCGGTGCCGGCTCCAAGCTACAGAAGGCAGAGAAGCTGGGCATTCCCGTCCTGGACGAAGCAGCCCTCGATGAGATACTGGCAACCGGGAAGGTGCCGGAGCAGTAAGGGAAGGTTGGCTCGCGAGGGGGCTGAAGGGGGGCGGGGCAAGTGGGACAGCGGGGGCGGGGCAAGTGTCCCACATATTTGCCCGTAGAACTGAAGAAAGACCTGCTCAACACGCAGATCTTTCGGAGACATCTCAATCAAAGTGGGACAATTGCCCCGTCCCCCTTATCGCGGTTTGCTTTGAGGAATTCGTTTATCTGGATTGTGGTAAGCGGGCCGTCCAGACAGGTGTCGATAAGCGCCCGCGTCACGTCTGCATATCTGTTATCTTGGACATGGCCGGTAATTGAGTTCAGGATGCTTACGTAGTCGATGTCGCTTATCTCGACTATCGTCTCGATGTCCCGCAGATCCTGTTCTCTGTCAAAGGTTTTATTGTATTGCATGAAGTCGTAGACTTCTGTAACTATCGAAAACAACTTGAGCCGCGCAAAGTCACTGATGTCAATCACATTAAGATGGATGTTGGAGAAGTCGATTCTCGAATTGGGGCCGAACCTCAGTTTCTCCGGATGGATGCCCGCAAATTCAAACTCGTCGTAAAGGGACAGGATATCATCGTTGAGCCAGCGCAGGTCTATATTCAGCTCCTCGCCAATATTCCTCACCCTCTGCTTGACATCATCGGTGAGCCTGCTCATCGCGTCAATGTCGTGTGATCGCCGAATCTCGATATCCAGGTTCTGTAAGAACAGGGAGAACCCGCCCACGATATTGAGGTTCAGGACTATGCCGTCTCGTCTCAGCTCAGCATTAAGGGTTTCCAGGGCTTGCAACAGTTCGTCCATGTTTATGCATCAAATTCTGGAAAATAGTCTCTGATTATTTCAAGCTGATAGTCCCTCAGTACATTTTCTTTTGCCAACTGGCTGGCATAGAGGCAGGTCAGGACATAATTCGTTTGGTGCAGCTTGTTAAAGTGCCTCCAAAAATCCTGTTTGTCCATCGTGAGAAAGTCGTTGGGGATGGTGTACTTGAACAGGCGCATGTCCTCTCTGAGCGTTTGGGTACTGGACCTGATACCAGCCTTCTCCCTTGCTTTCAGCAGCAGTTTTCTGTTGGACATCCCGATGTCTCCCTTTCTGAGGTATCGACCTGCCCATTGTAGCAGATTGCCCAAAACGGTATCCGTCAGCGGGTGCAAGATCCGCACCCCACCAACTTTGACACAAAAAGAAGAGAGGCTTGCCGGTGAAGGATTTTTGTCAACATGCAGCCCCCCGGCCGGCCTGGCCGGCCGGGGGGCTGCGGCGGCAGGTGCGTGCGGCCGCAGGGCCGCACGCGGATCTGCCCGCCTAGCCTGCCAGAGCCGCCTTGATGGCCTGGCGCACGGCGGGAGG
>JAISEO010000079.1 GCA_031264075.1 Coriobacteriales bacterium
CACAGTACCCGGATGCCTTTGAGCGAGACTATGACTATGCAATCGGTATCAATTACGACTCCTGGGTCATAGACAATCAGAAGGGTGGTGAGTAGGATGACAAAGGTATTCGTCATTGACTACAAGGGCTGCGTTGGCTGCCATGACTGCCAGATAGGATGCAAGGACGAGCACTGCGGCAATGAGTGGCTCCCCTATGCAGCGTCCCAGCCGATGAGAGACCAGTTCTGGTGCAAGGTAAACCAGTACGAGCGCGGCGCACGTCCGCACGTCAAGGTGACCTACCTGCCCAGGCTCTGCAACCACTGTGACGCTGCGCCCTGTGTGGCAGCCGCCCCGGATGCCGTCTACAAACGCGACGACGGCCTGGTGATCATCGACCCGGTAAAGGCCAGGGGCAAGAAGGATATCGTGGAAAGCTGCCCGTACCACGTCATCTACTGGAATGAGGAACTGCAGCTACCACAGAAGTGCACCGGCTGCGCCCATCTCCTCGACGGTGACCACCCCATCAAGGTGCCACGCTGTGTGGACAACTGCCACATTGACATCATTCAGTTTGGCGAGGAAGGCAGCTTCGATCTCAGCGACTGCGAGGTCATGCACCCGGAATATGGCACCAGGCCAAGGGTCTACTACCGAGGTGGTATGCCAAAGAAGTTCATCGCCGGTACGGTCTACGACCCTGTGGCCAAAGAGGTGGTAATCGGCGCCGTCGCGACTCTTACGGGAGAGGCAGGCACCTATACGGCCACGACCGACGGCTGGGGCGACTTCTGGCTGCGCGACCTGCCTGACGCTGACTTCAGCCTACGTATTGAGCATGAAGGCAAGACCAAGACGCTGGATGTCAGTACCAGGATCACCGATGTAGGATTGGGCGACATTGCCCTCGCATAGAAAGGCACGATCATGCACGAGACAATTCTCAACAAGTATGCAACCAACCAAATATCGTATTACGTCGAGGACTTGGAGGCGTTTGCCCGTCAGCATATGGCCTTATTCGGCTCAGGTCCGTTCTTCTATATGCCGCCCCTGCCAACCACATGCAACTATCGCGGCGAGGAGATAGAGTTTATCATGCAGACGGCCTTTGGTCAGTTTGGCAGCCTGCAGATCGAGCTGGTGCAGGTTACCGTTGAGCCAGGCACGCCTAATCCTTACGCTGAATTGGGCCACTATGGTTTCCATCATCTCTCAAACTGGGTAGACGACTTTGACGGAGCCATGAAGATATTTGCGGATGCCGGCTATGAGCCCCTGTTCACCATGGAATCGGGCAATGGGATGCGGGTAGCCTATATCGACCTCACCAAGACTCTGGGCCACTATCTAGAGATGCATAGGCCCATTCAGCAGATCTGGGATATATACGCTGCCGCCGCACGGGACTGGGACGGCGTGACTGATCCTTGGAGACCCTTTGCGTTTCCCTCTGCATAAACAATGAATCCTGTTGCACCTCGCCTTCGCCTTCGGAAGCTTCGCCTTCTTGCACGCCGCATCTTGCCTCGCCGGCGTGGTAAAATGTCTGCATGGACACTGCACCAGACAGAACGCTCCAAAATCCCGGCTCCGATCCTGTGGGCGGCCCGAGCGTTTTGGTGCAGCCGGAGTTCATAGCCAGCAAGGAGAACATGGACTCATTGGAAACCGCCCTCCTGTCGCTGCAGGGGAGGGTGGCTACCAAACCGCATACAGCGGCTATCATTCTGGCGGGTGGCAGCGGGGAGCGCTATGGTCGCCTGGGGGGCAAGCAGATGCTGGAGATTCTCGGCAAGCCTATCCTCACCTGGAGTGCCGAGGCCTTTGACGCGGTGGCCGACGTGGGCCTCATCGTGGTTGTATGCCCCAAAGAACGCATGCAGGAGTATTGCCACACGGCCCTTGATGCCTTCCCCTTTGTCACGCCCATTGTGATTGCCCCCGCCGGCGAGCTTCGTCAGGAGTCTTCGCTCTCGGGCCTCAGCATGGTGGGCGATGAGTTTGAGTTTGTGGCCATTCACGACGGGGCTCGCCCTCTGGTTACCCCCGCGCTTATCGAGCACGCCATAGCGGCCGTGAGAGGAAGTGTCGACCACGACGGTGCCGTCGTTGCGTATCCGGCCATCGACACGCTCAAAATCGTCAGCGACAGCAATATTCTCGGCACGCCCGACCGATCCGCATTCTGGACGGCCCAGACGCCACAGGTCTTTCGCACTTCCGTTATCAAAGAGGCCCATCATATCGCGTTGTCCGACGGGTTCGTGGGCACCGACGACTCCTCGCTCGTGGAGCGTATCGGCGGCAAGGTCGCACTGGTCAAGGGGCCACGCAACAACATCAAGATAACGGTGCCCGAGGACTACGCCGCAGTGGAAGCCGGGCTTCGCATACGACAAAGGGAGCTGAGTGAGTAGTGCTCGGTTAAGCCCAAAACTGCCGTTAGCTGCTTAGCTCATTTTTCGCAGTGCAAGGCGGACGAAGGAGCCCTACTGGTAGTAATGCGACTGAGGACAACGCAGCAATGCGGAAAAGGAGCAAGCAGATAATGGTAGTTTTGGACTTAACGGAGCACTAAGTGCGCATCGGTCTTGGCATAGACGTGCATGCCTTTGCTGCCGAAGGGGCTCACCGTCCGTTGATTCTCGGCGGTGTGCGTATCCCTCACTCGCGGGGCCTCCTCGGGCACTCGGATGCCGACGTACTCACCCATGCGGTCATGGATGCCCTCCTGGGAGCCGCCCGACTCGGCGACATCGGCAGGCACTTTCCCGATACGAGTTCAGCCTTTAGAGATGCCGATTCACTTGCCCTGCTGAGACAGGTTGGGACGCTGCTCGCTCGGGCACATTGGCAGATTGAAGACCTGGACTGTGTCATCATCGCCCAGCAACCTCAGCTTTCTCCCTATCGCGACGAAATGGCCGCCAACATCGCCGCGGCGCTGGAGGTGGAGCCCAGCTTCGTGGGCATCAAGGCAACGACGAGTGAGCACCTGGGCTTCGAGGGCCGGGAAGAAGGCATCAGCGCCTACGCCGTTGCCCTGCTACAGCCCGCAGACTAGCTCTTTTATCCCACCTTATCCCCTGCCTGGATTTGATAGAATGCTGATTAAAGATTGTAGTTCTGTTGCGCGGTAACGAAGAGCACGGGAGCAAACAATGTTCATGAGACTCAAAGAGGACATCAGGGCCGTCAAGGAGCGTGACCCGGCGGCTACGTCCGCGCCCGGCATTCTCATAAACTATCCCGGCGTGCAGGCGGTGAGTGCGCATCGTTTTCAACACCTGCTCTGGAAGCACGGGCGACGCGGCATTGCGCGCTTTCTGAGCCAGTGCACACGCTTTTTTACCGGCATTGAGATTCACCCCGGCGCCACGCTGGGCCGCAGGGTCTTCATCGATCACGGCATGGGTGTCATTATCGGCGAGACGGCCATCGTGGGCAATGACGTGACGATCTTCCAGGGCGTTACCCTCGGTGGTACCGGTAAGGAAACCGGCAAGCGGCATCCGAGCATCGAGGACGGAGCCATTATCGGTGTGGGTGCAGCCGTGCTCGGCAACGTGACGGTAGGCGCGCGCAGCAAAGTCGGCGGCGGTGCCGTGGTGGTGGACAACGTGCCCTCTGACTCCACCGTGGTAGGCATACCCGGGCATGTCGTTGCTCAGAATGGCGTTCGCGTGGGATGTGCCTATCCCAGCCGGCGCGAGCTTCTGCCCGACCCGGTGGAAGAACAGCTCTCCGCGCTCTCAAAGCGCGTGGCCCAGCTGGAAAGCCAGGACCCGTCATCTGCCTCAACAGAAACAACGGGAGAGCAGCTTACTCTCATTCTCAAACGGCTCGATACGCTGGAGGCCGAGCTTGACACGCTGGACGAGCTGGTGCAGGGCCTGGTAAAAGACGCATGAGGCTCTATAACACCCTCACACACAGCAAGGAGGAATTCAGGCCTCTCCGCCCCGGCAAGGTCGGTTTTTATATCTGTGGGCCCACGGTGTACAACGACATCCATATCGGCAACGCGCGCACCTTCCTCAGCTTCGACGTTATCCGGCGCTACCTGGAATACAGCGGATACGACGTGGATTATGTCCAGAACATCACCGACGTGGACGACAAGATAATCAATCGTGCCCGCGAGGAGGGCCGGGCCGCCTCAGAGCTGGCAGGGGCGTATACGCAGGCCTTCATAGAAGTCATGCGGGCGGTGGGCGTGCAAGACCCAACCATACGGCCACGGGCCACGGAGGAGATTCCCTCGATGGTGAGCCTTATCGAATGCCTGGTGGAGAGCGGCCACGCCTATGCGGTTGAGGGCGATGTGTACTTCTCCGTCAGGAGTTTTGCCGAATACGGCTGCCTCTCGGGCCGCAGGATAGACGACCTCGTGGCCGGCGCCCGCGTAGAAGTGGATGAGCGCAAGCACGATCCGCTGGACTTTGCCCTCTGGAAGGCCGCAAAGCCGGGTGAACCTTCGTGGCCCTCGCCCTGGGGAGCGGGACGTCCCGGCTGGCATATCGAATGCTCGGCCATGAGCGAGCGTTATCTCGGCCTGCCTTTTGACATACACGCCGGGGGAGAGGACCTCATCTTTCCCCATCACGAAAACGAACTCGCCCAGTCGGAGGCCTGTTACCATAACGGGTTTGCAAAGTATTGGCTCCACGGTGGCATGCTCACCATCGATAAGGAGAAGATGAGCAAGAGTGAGGGCAACTTTCTCCTGCTCAAGGACGTGCTCGAGCAGGTGCGGCCCGAGGCCCTGCGGCTGTTGATGCTCCAGACGCACTATCGCTCACCCTTTGACTACTCGCCGGCGCGACTGGCTGAGGCCACCGTGGCATTGGAGCGGATAGAAGGCACGCTCGGCAACATCGCCTGGGCCGTGCAGGCAGCGAAGCCGTCAGGAAAAACGGGAACTGCCGCGGATGGTCAGACTACCTCTGGGGAAGCCAGTGCTGCGTCGCTCGGGGAGTTTGAGGACGAAACCGGGCTCCTGGCTGGCGCTCATACCCGTTTCAAGGCATACATGGACGACGATTTCAACACCGCCGGCGCAGTGGCCGTGGTGTTTGAGTTGGTGTCTGAGGCCAATCACATCCTGGCTGAGGATGCAAGCACCCTTAACGGTGACAACGGGGACGGGGCTGGTGTCACACGAACACCAGTGGTACGTCAGTCCCGTCTCCGCTATCTTCAGGCACTGGGCGAGACAATCATCGAACTCCTGGCAGTGCTGGGCGTTGAGTTAAAACCCGATACCTACGAGGACAGTCTCATCCTCGCAGACGACGCATCGGCGCTCTTCACTCTGGCCGGCACACTTGGTGGGTATCAGGGCACTGATACCGACGAGGCCCTTGCTGCCCTGCTCAAAGCCCGTGCCGAGGCCCGTGAGGCGCGCGACTGGGCACAGGCAGACGCGGTGCGCGACGGCATTGCCACCTTTGGCCTGGTCATAGAGGACACCCCCCAGGGCCCGAGGCTCACTCATGCGTGAGTGGCGAGAACAGAGCTTGGAGGCAGGGGACGCTCCCTATGCGTACGAATACGCCACGCTGTTTGACCTCATCGAGCTGGCACGCGGCAAGAAGGATGCACTCATCGTGGCCCTGGATCACATCACCGACGTGGGCAATCTGGGGGCTATCATTCGCAGTGCTGAGGTAGTGGGAGCAACCGGTGTGCTCATTCCCAAAAAACGTGCCGCGCAGGTCAACAACACGGTCTACCGCACCTCCGCCGGAGCGGTGGAATACCTCAAAGTGGCGCGGGAGGCCAACATCGCCACAAGCCTTGCCCGCCTGAAAGATGAGGGCTTCTGGGTGGGGGCGGCCAGCCCCGACGCGCCAACCACGCTCTGGGACGCACCGGTTGAAGGGCGCCTCGTGGTGGTCATGGGTTCCGAGGACACGGGCATCTCCCGCTTGGTGAAAGAGACCTCCGATTTTGCGTTCAAACTGCCCCAGCGCGGCTTTACCCCAAGCCTCAACGTAGCGCAGAGCTTTACCGCCATAGCCTACGAATGGCTCAGGAGAGCACAGTAGGCGGTAAGCATTTTTTTGTTTAGCCCACGATCAAGTGCCACGCCACGACCAGTAGCGCAGAATTCATTTTCTCAGAAAATTTTCTCAGAAAATTGTCGCGCAAGATGCCAGGTAATGGTGTTATACTACGACGTGTCAGCAAAGCCCGGTTGTATTAAGAGCTCACGGGCGGCGCGGTTGAAATTGAAGCGGTAAGGGTGTCGTCTCTTACCGCTTCCTATTTTTCTCCGCGTCCTCCTTCCGCTTATATTCCCGATATTTATAGATTTCCAATACGAACATGCCAACATTGGCTATCGTGGAAAGAGTAAACAACAGGATTTCATACATAGGCGATTCCTCTCTCGAAACATTGATTGAAGCGCCGCCCGCATCCAGACTTGCTGACACATAGAGTACTATAACACATTTTTAGATAAATTCTCTTTGCATATGGGCTGAAAATCCTGAAAACATGATAGTCAGTGGGGGATTTGAACTTACCCTACCGGAGCGCCCGAAGCACACGACATATACCCCACCTCACGTACGATCCGTGCTTTACTTTGACAGGAAGCTTTCTCAAGTTGGCCGTGCATCCCTGTACACTGTGGTACAGTGATCCATACGATTGTGCTGTGTTGCATGCCACCAATGCTGATGCAACAGGGAAACAGGTGAAAAGCCTGTGCGGTGCCGCCGCTGTAAGCGGGTGAGCAAGCCACATGCTGCGTGCCCTCGTGTTCTAAGCGTATCGAGAGCATTCAAAAGCCACTGGGATAGAGAAAGTATCCTGGAAAGGCGGCTTGTTCTGAGTCCGGAGATGACTCACCCCGCGAGCCAGAAGACCAACAGCAAAATCTCACACCCCCGATTGCCGCGAGCACGGCGAGAAAAGGAGAGATACGCTATGAAGCGTAGACGTATTGCTGCCACCCTGCTGGCACTGGTATTGGCGTTGCAGCTGTCCCCGCTTGCTTACGCAAGTACCCTGGACATCCAGGATGCAACGGGGGAGGCAGGGGAGGCCAGCTGGACTTTGTCAGGTGAGGACAACAGTTCTGTGGCGAGCCAACCAGCTCCCGATATCGCGCTGAATCAGGACACCATGCAAGCCGCACCCGATCCGGCAATCAGCTCAGCAGCTGATCAGGCAACCATTTTGGCAGCCGAGGTATCCATCACGCTTAAGGTCACCGGGCTCGCAGTGGTAGGCGGCTTCATAGAAGATGCGGACTGGGCAACTGACGAGAACTTAACCATCGGCTCCTCAACCAATGCCCTGGACGCAACACTGACTTTTCTCAATAACCGAGGCATCACCTACACTACCGCCTATAGTAACACCATGCTTGATTCCATCACTTCGGGTGGTGTGACATTGGGCAGCGCCAATCTCGGCAGCGTCTATAGTTACTGGGAGTTCTACGTCAATGGCGAATCGTCTTGGGATGGCGCAGCAGCCACGTATCCCACAGAGGGCGTCGTCTGGGAATGGCGCTATAACGATGCTGCGCAGCTGGCCTTCTCCGAGCGGGCCTTTGAAGTCTCCATCATTGGCGTTGAGAAGGTGGGAGGCGCCAACACCTACGTTCCCTGGCTCAAGGCGGCCAAGTACTACGACACCAGCGCTAATGCGCTCGTCGCAATCTGCGCGGTGCTGGATCGATACGGCTTGGCATATGTCTTGGCGGGGGAGGGCAGCGGTAGTTACCTCGATTCCATCACCAATGCCAATGGCTCGGTAACGCTTGCCATGACCAGCTCGGGTGGTAATTGGAGCTACTGGGAGTTCCTCGTCAACGGCCTTTCGTCCTGGGATGGCGCGTATGGCACACAGCCACAGCCCGGCGATAAGCTCGAGTTCAAATACTCCCTGTCGGGTGAGGACGCGCCGGTTGAGGTCGTCGTTAACCCCGACGCTCCCCGTCCTTCATACTCGGCTGACAACGCGGGTTTTACCACCAACAGAACCGTCACCAGCCAGACACCTACTGCTACCAGCACCACGGAACTGGCATTCAAAAGCACGCTCAAGGCTTCTGACGATTGGGCTACCGGCTATTCGGATCTGCTCCTTGTCAACGGCAACCTCTATGTTGCCGTGGGGCAAAAGCTCGTCATATACGACGGAGGCACGGGAGTCAAACTGGCAGAGACGCAGCTCGCCCATTCGGTTGGCTATACCTCGCGCCCGCTCTATACGCAGGGCCTCATCGTCGTGCCGCTTGACGGTGGTCGCCTGCAGGCCTTTACCGCCGACACGCTCACCTGTGTGTGGATTACCGAGGTGCTTCCCACCGAAAACGGCACCCATCAGAGCAACAGTACTCTCATAGAGCAGGATGGCAGGCTCTACTTTGGCACGGCGGTTGCAGATTGGTCCACGAGCTTTGCCGGTGCCTTCCTCTGTATCGATGTCAACACGGGCACCATGCTCTGGCAGTTCGACAATGCCACCAGCGGCTACTACTGGGCAGGTGCCGTGGTGCTGGGCGAGTACGTGTATATCGCCGATGATGCCGGCAATGTCACGAGCTTCAGCGCAACGGGCGGCTGGACTGCTGACCGTATCAATCTGGGTGCTTCGGTGCGTTCTACGCTCATAAGCGATGGCAGCTTTCTCTACGCTATGGATTATGCCGGCACGCTCTGGCGCATTGCCCTCGGAGACTGGGGAACGATGCACGTGGACAATTCCCTCAAACTTGCCGCCGCCTCCGCCTCATCGCCGGTTATCAGTGGGGATAAGCTCTATGTGGGAGGCACCGCTGCCGACTTTACCGGCACGCTTGCAGTTGTGGGTGTCGCGAGCTTTACCCAGGAGCGGAGCGTCAGCGTGCCGGCCCAGGTGCAGTCTGCTCCCCTGGTAGTGCGTCAGGGTGGCGAAACCTACGTCTACTTTACCTGTAACACTACGCCTGGTGGCCTGTACTGCTACCGTCTGGGCGATGCCGCTGCGACGCAGATCTACATCCCTACCGGAGATGACGCCAATTACTGCCTGTCCACCGTGGTGGCCTCGGCAGACGGCACGCTCTACTATGCCAACGATTCGGGCCAGCTCTTTGCGCTGCGAGCGAGCGGCACGGTCGAAGAGCCAAAAGAGGAAGGGGGCAGCAAAGACCCGGAAGGGGGAGAAAGATCGGAGGAACCGGGTGTCCCAAGCCCCGCTGCCAACACGGGCATTGCTGTTGGCAGGGTGCTGGCTTCTACGATTGACGCGACCACGACAGTGGCTGTCGAGAGCACGCAGGCTGAGGAAAACCGCAGTAACCCTGCCGCATCGAGCAATCGGTCAGCCACATCCAGCTCTGCTGTGAGCCCCGCCGACGCTGTTCCTTTGGAAGCATCACAGCCCGCTGAGACCAATCTGTCCCTGTTTCCGATCGTCGGTATTGCTGTGGCCGTTTTGGGTTTGATTGCGGCGGGCGCTTGGTATAGGGTAAGCCTGAAGGGCGCGCGGACAAAGGGGAAGCTCTGATGAGCGATACTAATTCCCAACCAGACATCCGTCCCAAGCCACAACCCGACAAGAGGCCCGAGCCCCCAACCGACATCCATCCTGAGCCTCAACCCGACCTCGTGCCTGATCCTCGACCCGATCTCCGATCCGACATTAGGCCTAACCCTCGGCCCAAGATAGCGGCGCTGGTTCTGGCCTGCGTAGTAGTGCTGGGCCTGTCTATCTGGGGCCTCGTGTCTGGGATTGGCGCGGGTGAGACTCCTTCCGCTTTGCAGGAGCAGGGGAGCAGCGGCAGCGGCGTTGCTGTCTCCAGCTCGTCCGGTAACTCCAGTGGAACCGCAAACACTCCGGGTACATCGGACTCAACGGGCACGGACGGCTCACCTGCTTCCGACTCCGGTGAGGGCGATTCTGACACCCAGGGCAGTACGGCGACAGGCGCGGGCAATGCGGGCACCAACGCGACCGGAAACGGTGCGGATCAAGGCGGGGGAGGCGGCACGCAGCCCGAACCGCAGCCAGCCCAGTCCATCACGGTGAGCCTCAACGTCAGCTGTTATGAGGCGGTGGCCGCCGGTAGCGCTGCCGCCCTGGCCGTCTCGGACACTGGTGCCATGCGCTCTGCCACACTTCGCCTGGACCCTGGCTCAACGGTCTATGACGCGCTCGTAGCAAGCGGGGCAGCTCTGGGCAGCAGCTCCGGCCCCATGGGCGTCTATGTGTACTCGATAGATGGGCTCGCCGAGAAGGACGCTGGTAGCAGCAGCGGTTGGAAGTACTACGTCAATGGCTCCGAGCCAACCATGCCGTGCAGTGCCTATGTGCTGGGCGAGGGGGATTCCGTCGAGTGGCGCTACGTGTTACAGGCCTGAGCAAGGAAGTGCAGGCTCACTCACCGCGTGCCTGCTGATGCCCTTCGGCATACTCCTGTAATTCCGCATACAGATCTGCGTAGCTGAGGCTGCGTTCGCGGGCCAGGCGCGCAACAGCGTCGTGCTCGGGACGGAGCCATTGGCTGCGCTTCGAGGGAGGGCCTGCCTCGGCGGCCTTGAACGGCACGGGGCCGTAGGGGGTGTCAAGTGTGAGCACTGCGCGGGGGATGACGGTGCGTTCAAGATAGCTGGAGCGCACGCCGAGCGTGCCCGTGAGCTCGATGATCTTCTCGGCAAACCCGGTGGCGCGCTCCGGCGGCGCGAGCATGACGAGTTTGGTTGCGAGCCGTCCCTTCTTCATCACGATGGGCTCTTGCCATACATCCAGGGCACCCGCCGCGAGCAGTTCCTCACACGCAAAGGCGATGGCCTCGGCGCTGAGGTGGTCGAGATTGCACTCCAGTTGCACGACGCCCTCAACAAAGAACTGCCCGTCTGCCTGCTCCGTAAGCCCCGCGAGAGGAGCAGGCTCGGCGCTGATGGCACGGAGCACGTTGGCGGCGCCGGCAATCTCCCTGCTGCCGGCACCAAAGCCCAGAGCCCGAGGAAGGGAACAGGGGAGCGGGGCAAAGCTGCTGACGAACTCCGCTATGAGTGCGGCGCCCGTAGGGGTGGTGAGTTCGCCCTCGTGGCTGGAGGCATAGACGGGCACCTCGCTCAGCGCCAGGATCTCTGCGGTGGCCGGTGCAGGTACCGGTAGCTCGCCATGTTCGCAGACAAAGCTGCCATTGCCCAGCGCCAGGGGTGTGGCATAGACGGCCTCTGGCTTGAGTCGCAGCAGCAAAAAGCTGTTCAACACTACATCCATGATGGAGTCGGCCGCTCCCACCTCGTGAAAATGCACCTCGTCCGGCGCTACCCCATGTACGGTGGCCTCAGCCTCGGCAATACGCGTGAAGGCTCGCGTTGCCAACTCAGCGGTTGCTGGGGAGAGGACACCGCGATCAGCGGCATCTTCAATGAGGCTGTGGATGTCCTTCCAGTTGCGATGTCCGAGGTGCTTGTGTTTGTGACTGCGGCCCTCCACTTCATCAAAAGAAGCGGTGTGCTCCTGCTCCTGCGCATCCTCCCCAGTGTGTTCCTCAACGGTAATATGCGTTGCGGCAATACCTCCTCGTACGACGTGCTCATGCGTCAGATCCACCCCGGGTAGAAGCTCCCGTGCCGTGTCCATCAGTTCATCAAACGCAACAAGCCCCTGCCGTTCGCACACTTCTAAAAGCGCGCCCAGCAGCTTATCGCCCGAGGCTCCGGTGGATAGATCAAGATGTAGCAGCAAACCCATGGTGCCATGATACCGTATTTGTAGAGTGGACACGGGCAGGGGTGTGCGCAACTTCTAACCTCGGATAAACCAATTCAAAACTGCTTCAGCTCCTTGAGGCAGGGGCCAGCATACGGAGCCTTAAATCTTGTCTCCCTTAAGCCCTATGCTGTTAAAGTAGAGATCGTCCGGCGCTATGTCTATGTTGCCAAACCAGGCAACGGTGCCATGTGCGATGTGGGCTGTATCAAAAACAGCAGGATCTTCCAAGCCTGCATAATATGGATGCGAAAGGTACGGGGAAACATCGAACAGGCGGCGTTCGTCGTCTTCGTAGGCGAGCATAAGCTGCGAGCCACGCAAAGCCTCAACAGAGATGGGATGCTTGAATTCCATTCAGGCCTCCAGCCCTTTGATTTCAACTACGATACCATCCTCGTTGAGTGCTGCCCAGGAAGCCAGTATCTCGTCTTCCCTGTAGGCAACCCATGCCTCAACGGCTTTCTGTTGTTTTCTCGGTAAGCCGCCAGCCAATACTTCTCCATCATGGGCTATGGAAAGCTCCTGCCCCCGGTACCTTGCATGTACATGCGGCTTGAAATGAGGCTTATTTTCCTCTTGATACATATAAACGAGGATTCCCAGAAAACTTGAAATAAGCGGCATGGCCATCCTTCCTGTTTGCAATTACAGCAAGTATAGCGCAAAACGCAAGAGCCTGCTAAACCTGACAGGCTCTTGAAATCCTGCTTGATGCCACTACTTGCGGCAATGGCATCAAGCGTACAGGCAGAGCTGAGGCAAACTTATACTCTCGGGTGGTCATGTCCGACCAGGCCCGGCTTATCTCGTCGGTCAAGCGCTGCTTGCCATCCTCAGCGCGCAGTTTCAACTGCTGACAATTTGTCAGCAGTTCATTCGCACCCTCTACTTTCAGCCGCTCCTTCAACTTCGCCCAGTAGTTGCTTGCGCCTCGCTGTGTCTCCTGCTCCGTCAGTACCGCCACTACATCGACGACCGAAAACAGCCACTCCTCAGCTTCCTCATCCCAGGCCGTACGGATGCGCTGGTCTTCGAATAGTTGGACGCTGCTGCCAGTGCTTTCCTTATCAGTTTTCATGTTGTTCCTTTCTTAACATATGTATAGAGCAATAACATTGTAACAGAGTTTGTTGGTGATTGGGATAGGAAGTACGACAGCATGGCACAATGAAAAATATTCCTTGGCACAGGTCTCTGCAACTACAAGCGTAGTATGCTCCAGTCAAAATGAGGATCGCCAGATGTTGGCGATAGGGAAGGCAGAACTGCTGAAAAACCGGAGTCAAGACGAAAAACCCCTGACGGCAAAAACGGAGAACCCGAGGTAGATGCCGTGTTTAGATGGGAATATGGGTGTACCAAAACCTATAGGTTTTGGTACACCGTTTTTTGGCCATTTTTGAGCGAATGCAGGCAAGGCAAAAAATTGATGTAGATTTCTCAAAACATTCTATCTACAAGCTGTTATACTGTGAAATAGTCCTGCAGCGGACAGACAGGGGTCTTCCGTTTTTAAGGGTGATTTTACGTGTACCAAAACCTATAGGTTTTGGGACGCCAT
>JAISEO010000018.1 GCA_031264075.1 Coriobacteriales bacterium
GTCATAAAGTGTAGACAGGGTGTAGACAGGACGGTTCTCTGTCTACTAAAAGCTACTCTCTATCCACACCGTTCATGTAGTAGGCAAAGAAGCGCTGCCTATCTATATACGAGATAAAGTCACAACAGGAAAGGGGTACCGGCCATGAAACACACCACTTTAACTATGAACACGAAGAAGACACGCATCACACTGCGCGTACTGCTTGCGGCTGTACTTGCTCTGAGCGGATTGCTCCTGGCAACTCCGGCAGGGGCAGATGAGACAGAGGGGCGGGTGACAGCAGACGAGGGAGTCTTCACCTCACCAGAATCCTCAGAGCGTGGAATCACACCAGAGATAGAGCCGAGCGACACCGCCCCGTTTCCTAACGGCCTTGAGTCTCGTGATTGATGTAAGAGGAGCGGTGCAGCAACTTTTGCCGCAATCGTATTGATTGACGTAGGCCGAATGGGCGTTGCGCGCAACGCCCACACGAAGGGGGAGCATACGGGTGTCTAAATGATTTGTCTTGTCACGATCCTCGGTGGCTAATACAAGAAGGGCACGGGGTTGACGGCTGAGCCGTTGATTTCAACTTGGAAGTGCAGGTGCGCTCCAAAGGAGTTACCGGTATTGCCCACGGCGGCGATCGCCTCACCGGCGCTGACCGTTTGCCCCGCCGAGACATAGAGGGCCGAGGCATGCATGTACTTGGTTACCAGGCCACTTCCGTGTGAGATGACCACCCAGTTACCGGCTGAAGGGCTGTAGCCTGCGATGATGACCGTGCCTCCAACCGCCGCATAAATGGGGGTTCCCGTGGGTGCAGCGAGATCAAGACCCATGTGAAACGAGCTATCAAAGTCGCGCCAGCCAAAATTCGATGAGATGCTGCCGGCGGGGCAAGGGTGCGTAAACTTAGGTAATGCGGCAATCTGTTCAGGAGTTATCGAATTGTCGTTGATCGCTGCGGCTGCTGCTGCCAGCCGGGCTGCTTCCGCCGCCGCTTCTTCCTGCGCAAGCAATTCGGCGGCCTCTTCGTTGAGTCGCTGGATCTCTACCTGCATGTCGGCTGACTTCTGCTCCATCTCCGCTTTGAGATCGGCGATCTCACTTTTCTTTCCTGCGGCGACGCGTTCCTGCTCCGTATACAGCTGACGCGCGCTTTCAGCTTCCTTGCGCGCGTTTTTGGAATCTTGAGTGAGTTGCATATCGTGTGCGTTCAGGCGGTCGATCATCTCCCAGGTTGTGATGAACTCCGAGAAGGACCGCGCACCGAAGAGCACATCAAGGTAGGAGGGAGCTCCATTGCGATACGTCTCTACCGCACGGTTTCCGAGTTGTCGTTGAAGCTCAGCAGTGCGCGCGACTGCGGCGTCCTCGCGTCCTCGTGCGTCCTCCATCTGCTGATAAGCGGAGTTCTGGGCGATGATGGCGTCTTCGAGCTTGAGAGAAATTTGGCTTATCTCCGTTTGCAGGGCATCAAGCTGTCGCACCATTTCATCGGCTTCCGCCTGTTTTTCTGCAGAGGTGACAGGCCAGGCGGCGGGGCGTGCGGGCGCGTAAAGGAGACATGCGAGCACCAACAGGAGGGCAAGCGTCAGCGAAAGCGCGGTCCGCATGGTGCGCGTTGCATTGATCGATATTCCATTAGAGTGGTGGTGCTTAGCGATTCGCATGCATGCTCCAAGACGACATTTATGCTGTGGGCCAATAGTGCGGTCAGGCGATGGTCAATCGAGCAGACGATTCCTGACTGCATAAGTATTTCAGCTATTCTAGCAAAACTCATGAGAAAACGCTATTTTTCCACATCAGACGTCAGTTACCAGAAACGAGACGCTTCTGCTCATGCCACTCTGTCATCCTGAGCGAAGCAAGGTCCCTTGACTTCGCTCGGGATAAACTCCGTCGAGGGATCTTTGTCTGCGATAGCGGACAACACATATAAAGAGCACATTCGGTGCGGCTGGACGCTAATGCGTCCAAAGACTGCCGGGGGCACTCGCAAGCTCGTACCCGACCTCGCTGAAAACGTGCCGCCGGCACGTTTCCGGGCGCTCGGTCCCTCGGCTGCGTGCCCTGCGGGCACTCCGCTCGGGATGACATGGGGTGCGAACGGTAACACGAGACCCCGCTTTGTATGCTGCCGGCATACGCGTTTTCTTGACATAGTGGGCAGAGGAGAGCATTATGGGTTTTACCTGCTCAGGCCGAAAATCTTTGCCGCAGGAGGGGTCTGTGATGTTAATGTCTACGCACGAGACATGGGCGCAACGCGAAGGGGGTTTTGGGCATGAAGCAAACTACGGTATCGTCAATCGCAAACACAAAAGGAACAGGAATCGTATTACGTATGCTGCTTGTGGCCACGCTTGTTTTAGGTGGCATGACATTTGGCATCCCGGCAAACGCCGAAGAGCCAAGCGCATCAGAACGCACGGCAGCGGAGGAGTCCGCTTCCGCCCCTCTGTCATTTGACCCTTTGGAAATCCACAACGGCAACTGTGGCGCTAACGGCAGCAACGTTACCTGGTCACTTGACACCGCAACAGAAACCCTTACCATATCCGGCATTGGAGAGATGGCAGACTTCGTGTACCCCGTTGGTCCTTATTCCTCTTCCGCACCTTGGGCAGACAATCGCAGCTTGATCTCTCATGTCATCATAGCGAACGGTGTGACCTCGATCGGGGACGAGGCGTTTCACTACTGTACGAGCCTCGCCACCATAAGCATCCCCGCCAGCTTGGCATCGATCGGAGAAAATGCATTTGATAACTGCGCGGGCCTTACCTCGATTTCGGTCGACCCTGGCAACACCACCTATTCTTCGGATAGTAGCGGCGTCCTATTCAACAAGGCGAAGACCCAACTGATCCAATTTCCCAATGCTTCGCAAACAAGCTATGCCATCCCCTCCGGGGTGACGTCGATTGAGGTGGGGGCTTTTTATGGAGGTGACGTTCTCACCACGGTAACCATCCCCTCCAGCGTTAGCTCGATTGGGGATTCTGCGTTTTACGAGTGCACCTCCCTTTCCTCCGTCACCATCTCCCCTGGCGTGACCTCGATCGGGCGCGATGCGTTTGCATGGTGCACGTCCCTCACCTCCGTGACCATCCCCTCCAGCGTAGCATCAATCGGATACGGGGCATTCTCCAGGTGCGGCGCTCTGACCTCCGTGACCATCTCTCCCGGCGTAGAATCGATCGAGGGCTATGCATTTTCATGGTGCAGTAGCCTCACTGCCGTATCCATCCCCTTTAGCGTGAAGTCGATCAAGGAATGCGCCTTTTATTACTGCCACCAACTCGCTGCCATAACCATTCCCTATGGTGTGATAACGATCGGGGATGCGGCGTTTTCCCGCACATCCCTTGCCACCGTGAATATCCCCGCCAGCGTGACCTTGATCGAGGCAGACGCATTCCAATACTGCACGTACCTCACCACCATAACCATCCCTGCCAGCGTGACCTCAATCGGAAGGCGCGCATTCCAAGACTGCCAGGGGCCCATCTATTGCGCAGCAAGCTCCAAGCCCTCCGGTTGGTCGGACGACTGGGGCTACGGATATCGCGGTCTTACCAACTGGGGGGCAGACGTGCCGACGGGCTCATGCACGGTAACCTTTAATCCCAACGGGGGCACTGTTATACCCACAACTGCCAGCAAGGCTCCCAACGAAGCTATTGGCGATCTTCCGACCCCCACCCGATCAGGTTACACCTTCATCGGCTGGTTCACGGCGCCAACAGGTGGCACTCAGATAACTGCCGCGACAAAGGTAACGGCCAGTGTGACCTACTATGCTCACTGGACTAGCGGCACCACTCCTGTCCCCACTCCTGCCACCATCATCCAACACGCCGG
>JAISEO010000010.1 GCA_031264075.1 Coriobacteriales bacterium
CCCACCCCCCCCCCCCCCCCCCCCCCCCCCCCCCCCCCCCCCCCCCCCCCCCCGCCCCCCCCCCCCCCCCCCCCCCACCACTTCACCGCTTAATCACCAGTCGTTTGGCCAATTACTTCGAGGGTACGTACCACAACACGACACACCACCACAAAAAGGGCGCCGTACGTCTGAGGACGGCGGTGTTTTTGCGTTCTGGAGAGGGCACACAACGTGGCTTCACCCTTGTAGAGCTCATCGTCGTCATCGTCATACTGGGCATACTTGCCGCCATAGCAATACCGGCACTTACGGGCTACATTGCCAAATCTGAGGATAAGCAGTATGAGATGCGTGCCCGTGACATCAACAGTGCCGTACGCACCGTTGTAGACGAGGACTACGCCAAGGGGGAGCTTACCTTGGAAAATACCTCAACCATTTATTTTCCAAACATTGGTTCGGGCGGGAAGCTCTTTTACGTTACCAGCTTGTCGTCTGTTGTAACAGGAGGAGAAGACGAGACCGTTTACTTTCGAAGCGCATCACGTCTACTGGGGGAGGAATACCCTTATGAGGGCATACAAGGTGTGGGTGGATGGAGATTCTATTTTGTTGGCTCATCTGACGCTACACCCTTTACCGCCAACGGGTTTATTTGGGATTATTACCCAGAGGGCATGTTTAATGAAAGTAACCCTGTTATTACCATCACCTATGGGATAAGTCTCGTGCAACCGCCTGAGAATACTCGTGAAGCTTTTTGGAACGCACTGCTGCAAGATGCCACCTACGACCCCAACGCGGGCTACGAGGTCTACCATCTTGTGTATGAGCAAAGCGTTTGACAATTCCTCTGTCTGATAGCACAAAGCACCGGCTCGTGTTCAGCAAGGTTGCACCACCATCACCGCACGAGCCGGTGCCCCATAAACGGGTGTAAAAAAGCAACACAAATCTTCCCTCTTGTCCCACCGCCCTACCGCAACACTTGACCCCAGCGCGCCGGAAGGCGCGACGGGGTAGCGGCATATCCCTTTCCTGAGCACAACAGGTCTTCCCCTCCCATTTCCGCCTTCTCCCACTCCCTTTGGCCCCAGCCCCCCCTTGCGCCGGCAACACGAGCCCTTGCCAAAACTGCGCGCAGGGTGTAAGATGCAGGTACTCTGTAACCATCGCTTCCTCGGGAGGCGTCGATTTGGTTATCACTGCCCCGGTGGCAGTGGCTTTCAGGCTATGGCGAGCGAGGTGTTTGCCATGATTGGTACGATAAAGCGTCTACTCAGCCTCTGGCCGCTTCTGGCCTGTGCCTTGATTGCGGCCTCTGTCATGGTCTTTGTCATTGTCGCGGCCCTCACCAGCAGTTCCCAGTCCCAGGTCACCACGATATCAGATGCGCTCACGCCGCTTGCAGCGCCTGCGGCTGCCGATACACCAACACCCAGTCTCGACTCAGCCGCTGAGTCGGGCGGCGCGGACAGCGCGGATACTTCGGCAGTTGAGCCCGCAGAGCCTACTTTTGTGGAGGCAAGCAACCCTGCCGCCAGCTCCGTAGAGATACTTGCCGCGGATCGCTCCGCTGACATCGTCATCCCACCGGCCAGTTGGATTAAGCCTGTGCTGGTATGGCATGAACCCTGGGAAGAAACCGTCTGGGTGCCCTTCAGTTATTGGAGATTGGCCCATCACGTCGAAGTGTATGGCACGCGCGAGGGTACGGGGACCGTTTGTTTCGACGGCACGCCTCTGCCGGCCGGTCTGAGCGCACAGGAGACGGCCGATTTCGTGAGTGCGCACGGAGGCGGCTACCGCACCGGTGTTACGAGCAAAGAGGTCTATCTGTTGCAGCCGGCCTATCTGGAGCGCGAGTTGGTGCAGGGTGGCACCTATCGCCTGGTGCGCCATGAAGGCTATTGGAGCTATAACTGACATCTTGTGGTGTGAGTCACCTGTCTGCCGTCAGCTACCCGTAGCCCGCCAGACCTCACTTCGCAATCTCAAAGCCCTCGGCATCCAGCATCGGGGCGCCGTCGGCCAGGCGCTTCTTAACGAGGCGGGCGGCGAGCGGGATGGACGCCATGAGGGCCATTCCCATGGCCACTGAGGCACCGAGCACCATGATCCACGCGGGCAGAAAGCTCAGGAAGGCATCAAAGAGCAGGCCGGACACCACCGCTCCTATCGCCGCGCCAAAGAGCTCAAAGGCCGTGACGATGCCGGTGACGAGTCCCAGATCCTTCTTCCCATACTCCTTTACCACCATGACCGGGGGTGAGACCGTGCCCATACAGGTCCCAAACCCAAAGGCCACCGCGGCGACGATGGGCCCAAAGTCCGTAGTGGGAAAGCACAGCGCAACGGCGGTGATACAGCAGGCTGTCGTGCCGAGCAGTGTGCCGGCGCGCAGTCCAAAGCGGTCGTAGATGGCACCGAGCGATATCTTTGCCACGATGACAACGCCGAGGTAGAGCGACCACACATAGCCGGCCCAGATGGTGTCATGGCCGCCGGTGATTATCTCGTGTCCGTCCAGATTGATAGCGGTCATGTTGGTAACCGAGTTGGTGATAACGGCGCCGTTGACGATTCCCATTGCCACAAAGCCCAGGATGAGGAGCCAGAAACCGCCGTTTCTCAGCAGCACCTTCCAGCCAACGGAGACCTGCACGGGGGTATCGGTTGACTTGTCCTTCTTGCCCTCTTCGCTGGCGTGCGCGCCGTAGGGCTCAAGTCCCTTGTCGGCGGGGCGGTTGCGAAAGGCCACGAGTATGATGGGGAGTGCTGCCAGCGCGGCAATGACCGCGAGCACGAGGAATGCCGGACGCCATCCCCAGTTCTCGATGATGGTGCTCGTGACGGGCGAGAGGATAACCCCGCCAAAACCGGAGCCGCTGAGCGCTATGGAAACCGCCAGGCCGCGCTTCAGCGTGAACCAGTTGGCCGTGATGACACTGGCGAGCAGGCGCGTCCCGGCCACCACGACTATGCCGGCAACAACACAGAGCGCATACAGCTGCCAGACCTCGGTAATGAACGAGAACAGCACCAGCACGATGGAGGTCGTCGCAACCGAGATACCGCCCAGGATGCGTGAGGAGACCTTGTCAATCAGCGCGCCAAACAGCAGGGAGGCAAAGATGGCAACGACGGTACACAGCGACACGCCGGTGTTGAAGGCACCCATGCTGATACCCAGATCCTCAACGATATGCGATTGGAAGAGCGGTATGCAGTTGACGAATATGGTATAGCAGGTGGCCATCAGCAAGAAGCCGCCGGCAACGATCCACCAACCATAGAAGAACCTGCCCTGCCTCGCCTCTGGCTGTGCGCCGGGCTTCTCCTCCTGCGCGTCTGCGGTGGGGTGGCTGTCCGGCTCAGTCAGTGCCCGCTCTTCACCCTCATCCGCTACCGTCTCTGCGTTAAGCTCTCCTGCTTCTGTCATCGTCATCCTCTCAGCTCGTCCAGATGGGCTATCAGTTGAATATAGAACCCCACACCGCGCTTGAAGCTCTCCACGTCCAGGTTCTCGTCCTTTCCGTGGATACTGGCGCGCTGCTCTCCGCTGAAGAGGAAGCCTCCAAAGCGGTAGGTATGCGGACAAATCAAGGCAAAATGCCGCGCGTCGGTGCAGCTGCTCTGGATATAGGGAGCACTGGCCGCCGCGGGATACACGCTCTGTATAACCTGGCGGAGGTAGGTAAAAGGCTCGTCGTTTGAGAGAGAGGTGGGGGAGGGGTTAACAGCATGTTCCAGCTCATAGCCTAGCTCCCGATCTGCGATGCCAGCCTTGGCGAAGTGTGTCTTGAGGCGGGCAAGCGCCTTCTCCACATCTTCATGCGGGTCGATGCGCACATTAACCGTCGCCTTGGCGGTCTTGGGGATGACATTGGACGCCTTGCTGCCCTCCAGCTCGGTGAGCGCGTAGGTGGTATGCACCATGGCCGCCGTCTCGGCGTTGCCCTTCAGTATCTTCAACACGAGCGGGCGCGTGAGCCACAGGTTGGCAAACACCAGTCTGAGCGCCAGGCCCCCGTGGGCTGCCAGTTCCCTGAGCATGTCCGCTATGGGCTCAGAGAGCCTGGCGGGAGCGGGAGAGGCAAGCAGGCTGTCCAGAGCGGCAACCAGCCTGGCCGGAGCATCCGTGGGAGCCGGGGTGGCGGCGTGCCCTCCCTGTGAATTGACCGTACACCGCACGACGGATAGGCCCTTCTCGGCCACACCGATGGCGGCAAACTGGCAGGAAATGCCGAGAGGCGCATTGTCAATGACGGCCCCTCCCTCGTCCAGAACAAGGCGCGGTGTAATCCCTCGCTCAGAGAAGTACTCGGCCATGAGCTTGCCGGTGAGCCCCATATCCTCTTCTGAGTTGGAGGAGACGAGGTAGACATCGCAGGGAGGCGTGTAACCCTCAGCCAGGTGGTGAGTAATCGCTTCCAACACGGCAACGAGAATACACTTGGTATCCACGGCACCACGGGCAAAGATGCGTCCGTCCACCAGATCGGCGGCAAAGGGAGGGTGCGTCCACTCGCTGGGGTCGGCATAGACGACATCGTAATGGCTCATCAACACGACGGGAGCTGCTTTGGCGTCGCGTCCGGGCCAGCGGAGCAGGATGCCGTACTCGTTGATCATCGTGAGTTCCAGCGCCGCAAAGACCTGCGGATAGAGCGCTCGCAGCTTGGGTACAAAGGCGTCAAAGGCGCTGTGGTCGGCCTCAGGGTCCTCCGCGGCCCAGACCGTCTTGCTTTGGAGCACAGCCCTGAAGCGTTCGACCGCCGCGTCGCTGCCAAAGATCGCTGCAGGAGGCAGCAGAGTGGCAAGTTCCGTCGGGTGCAGCCTGAGGGCGTTTATAAGCATGATTATCAGCAGCACCACAATGAGCGCTACGATACCGCCTGCTATGATTAAGATGACTTCCATGGTCTCCGATCCTCACACCTGGAGCAAGGCTCTCTGCGCGTCTTCCCCGATGGGATGAGCGCGGTTATAGGACTCGCATATTGTACCCCTGTTGTTCACTCCTTGCTGGCGAGCAGCTGGTCTATGAGATAACCGGTGTTGAGGTCAAAGGCGGCCTCCGGCTGAAATCCTCTGAGCGCCTCCGAATAGAAGATCTCCTTGAGCAGCGCGGCAATACTGGCCTTGCTCATGCCCACAGCATCGCATTCCCATACGAGGTGGGCGGTCTTTTCTGTCCAGTGTCGCGCGTTGCTGAGGTAGCGCGCCGCGTCCTCTCCGCTCAAGACCTGTTGGTGGCTCACGAGGATATGCTCGGGCTCAAGCGCCTGAGCCCTGGCAAGAGACGCCAGACTGTCGTGATAGCCGGTGAGGCAGACGGGTTGAACCATCGTCTCGCTCATCATCACGCCGAGGGATTCCGACCCAAAGAGCAGCTTCTCTTCCGGGCACCACAGCATGAGGGAGCAGCGGGTATGCCCCGGAGACTCCACGACCTCCAGGTGTGCGCTTCCCAGGTCAATGACGCTGCCGTCGGCTACGATCTCGTCAACGGCGAGCCTGTCCAGCAACGCGTAGTCCACAGCCTCCGCGGCCTCCACACTGAGAAGACCGCTGCGCACGGCTTCGCTGGCTGCCGCCCGGCTGAGCGTCTGCATCGTGGCGCGGGCACCCGGGCGCTCAAAGACCCGGGCCGCGTGCGCGCTTGCCACCACCAGAGCCTCTGGCCAGCGCTCCTGTATCCACACGCTCCCCGAGGCATGGTCATAGTGGGAATGGGAGAGAAAGAGGTAGTCGAGCGCCCGCCCTGCCAGGACCTTCTCGAGCTGCGTCACAAGGGAGGGAGCCCAGTACGCAAACCCACTGTCGTAAAGCAGGCTCCGCTCCGGTGTCATGACCATATAGGCGTCCCCGCCGGGAGCACCGAGTTTGTCAATAGAGAGAGTGCCTGTCTCAAAGACTCTCATGTGCTCCTCGTCCCTACTCGCTCAACCGCTGCCTGTTCACTCGTATTGGACGTAACTTCTTGTTTTGAGTGACAGGCAAGTGATTCCCCCTCCCCTCTGTATCCGGTGTCTTCCTCACTACCGTTGAGCTGGGAGCATTCGAGGCAACCATAGTTATCAACAAGGTCGATGAGCTCCTGTTGGGTATGCACGTCGAGCTTGCGGTAGATGTGCCAGGTGTGGGTATACACGGTACCCAGTGCGATGTAGAGCTGCTTGGCGATATGTGCGGCACTGTGGCCCTTGGCTAACAGGTAGAGCACATCAGTCTCGCGAGCCGTGAGCAGATAGGTGTTGGAAACCTCTTCGCACCGAACGATAAAGCGTTGGCGTACCGGCTTTTCTCGTTGGCCTGTCCTTCCTGCTCCGTCGTCTGTGCAAAATAGCTCGCTGCTGTCCAGGGCAGCCTCACCGTCCAGGACAACCATGCTGCGGATGTCGTCTTCGCTCGGCATGAGAAGAAGGGCACCGGCAACAACTAGCAGCGTGATGACACAGGCAAGTGACAGCCAGATGCCACCTGCGCTCGCATTGTCAAGGAGCAGCGTCATGGCAGGCTGGCTTACCAGGGCGGCGGCCACGAAGAATGCCAGCGCAAAACCAGAGACCAGTATGGGGGATATCCGGTACCGGTGTGAGATCTCCGACAACTCAACCCAGACCAGAAACGCGCACAGGATAAAGCCCAGGCAGAGAAAGGCGCCAGAAGCCTCGGTGCCGCGCAGCAGAACAGAGGCAAGGATTGAAACCGGTATGACCGGCAGGGCAAAGCGATAGTAGCGTTCATTGCTTTGGTCGCAGTTGAGGGCAGTGAGGATTCCTAACACCAAGAGAGCCAGCACGTAACCCGCAGCAATCCCGAGGAGGAACTGCTGCGGGTCTGCCGTTGTCCTGCTTTCAAAATCGCGCATGAGCCAGGCTATCGATCCAAGGCCTAAACCCCAGAGTATCGATGGCAGTCCGAGCCTGGCCAGCATCCGGAGCTTACTCACCTTGAGGTTCCTGAAGGTCGGCACCTCACGGATGCCGTACACGGGCCGCCTGGCGCCATCGTACCCAACGGTGAACTCCTGGTTGCGAAACATGGCTCTTCTGCCATGCAGTATCATGAACATCCCCATCAGAGAAAAGAGCGGGAGGACGCACAGTATGATTCCCGTCGCAAATGCCGACACAAAAACCTTGAGCAGCCCATAGCCAAGAACTGCAGTGGCTACCGCCAGCGCGGTGTTGAGAACTATCGACGGCGTCTCGCGCCTGCGAAAAGCCTCTGCCCATACGAGCGTGATGTAGCCGGATGCCGTGCCGCTCAGGATGCTGCTCAATATCACCAGCGGCACGAGGGCAACATCTTGGAATACGTCTTGGGATGCCAGCAGCAGCAGCAGTGTGGCAACCGTCATACAACAAGCTGCGGTAATCTGCAGGCGATACGGGCGAATGTAATACGTGATACGGTCTATGAACAGGCCCATGCAGAGCATGACGACAACCGCCAGTATTGCGGACACCAGCCCTATCCCACGATAGAGCTGGACGGTCTGAGGGTTGGCGATAAGGCTTGAGGGAAAGCAATCGACCATGACCTCGACCAGCCACACCAAGTGAGCTCCAAAGCCCAGGAACATGAAGGGACGGATGACCCGCTCCTTCTCCCGTGAGTTGAATCCAACAATCGTAGGACTTCTGGGCGGGGCGTTCTCAGTGGTTCCATCCATAACTCACGCTTCCTCCGAAAGAAGATTGCTGCCTGCACCGCAACTGACGTTGCCAGCGTCTGATTATTGAGTATATCCGAATATCTGTACCAACTGCAAGCCGGCTAGCCTATCCTCTCGCCACCAATGATGGCAGCCCCGTCATTACCCTCATTGCCGCTGAACTTGGTGGTTTGATAGCCACGCATCGGCTTGATGTTAAACGCCTTCTTCGGCGGAACATAGAAGACGCCTATCTTGCCCAGACCCTGCTTGGTGCTTCCTAACGCCGCATAGATGTCGTCAGGGCTCTTGCCTTCTACAAGCCGGTCGTTGAGCCATTTTTCCTGCTCTTCCGTGCTCAGTGCTTCAAACTCTGCAAAAGTCATAGCAAAGCCTCCTCCGTCTGTTTTTTCATATGACCTGAATAAAGGCGGGCGCATACGCCCGGTGTACCCGTAGGGCGGGATTGCGCTTGGCGCAATCCCGCAGGTACCTAACTCCCAACGCTTAGTTCCCTAAGCCCTTGGTCCGCCGGGCAAAAAGATACTGGCCTTGCGGCCTATCTCTTCTGCCCTCCGGGCCAACTCGTCTATCGGGCCATACTCAATGCAGAATGCCAGGCAGTGATGCACACAGCTGGGCTTCTTGCCCGCATCGAGTCTGTCCGCACACATATCGCACCGCTCAGTGGGTACCGGCATGTAGTCCCAGTCCCAGGCATCCGGATCAGACTCGTCCAGATGATAGGGGCCTTTCTCCAACACCACGATACCGGGCTGGGTGGCCAGGTCGGTGCCGAGATGGTACTTGCAAGCCACCTCGCAGGTGTGGCAGTTGGAGCAATATTTGTAGTCAAAAAGCAGACCATAATTCTCGTACGCCATGTCTTAACCTCCTTTAAGGGCGACTGGTATTAACTCTTGTAACCGGCGAATATTCCGTCGGGGTCCGGGATGAAGCCATCTCCGACGAACATGGCCTTGTTGGTCTGGGTGGCAACGGCAGCCTCAATGCCCGGCCTGTGGGGGCTGTGATAGTCAAGCACCCGAGCGGGGTCTACGCCCTCGTCAGCCACAAGCTCGTCGAGGTCTTTGAGGATGTCATAGCTCTTCTTAACCACGAGGTCGTCGAGGTTGTCCACCTTCTTGATGGAGCAGAAAATCGACTTCATGGGAGCGCCAAAGCCCAGACGCCCGATGTCGAAGTGGGGCACCAGGTTGTTGATGTTGGACTTCCACACGCCAAAGAGGTTGGGCTCCTCGCCGTCCTGCTCGGGGTACCACCAGCCGTGGCGGGTGTGTACGACGCGCGGGTCGATGGTGTTGACAAGCGAGGCCTTTTGGCGCGCACGGCCGAAGGGGTTCTCCACCTCTACCCAGTCGCCCTCGACAATGCCGTACTTGGCAGCCGTTGAGGGATGGATCTCAATGTCGGGATACTCACGGAAGTGCCTGAGATTGGGGAACATTCTGTGCTCGGAGTGGAAACTGGCATACTCGCGGGCACCGGTGCACATCATGAGCGGATACTTGTCGGCAAGCTCCGGATGGCTTACGGGGCTCCAACGCGGCTCCTCAAAGTAGGGCAGCGGATCCTCACCCCAGGCGTCAAAGAGTGTGGAGTAGAGCTCCACAAGTCCGGTGACGGTGTTAAAGCCAGGCTCTCCGTCAAACCTCAGCTCGCCCCGCTCGTACTTGCGATACTTGAAGCCGGGCTGATAGAGCCCAATCTCGCGCAGATCGTCAAAGGTAAAGCCAAGTTCGGGCTGGGTCTGCTTGGTAAAGAAGTCGGGCACGTACTTGTCGCGCGTATCACCCTCGAAGACATCCCAGGTGGACGTGCCGTTTGGCCCCGCGTTGTTCAGGCGCTTGCCAAACTCGATGCAGATTTCCACGTCCGACTTGGTCTCGCCTACTCTGAGTGCCTCGTTCATGGCACCAAGGAAGACGGTGTTGCGCCCGTAGTGGGTGATGACGATGGCGTCATGCTCGCACACCGTGGGCAGCGGCAAAAACACGTCGCCTGCGGCCATGGCCGTCGGTGTCATGACGAGGTCTTGCACCACCACAAACTCGGCCTTGAGGAAGGCGTCATGCCAGCGGATGGGGGCCGCAGAGCAGGTGGGGGCGAGCAGGTTGGAGCTGTTGAACCACAGCATCTTGATTTCGTAGGGCTCACCGGTCTCCAGCACGTCGAGTGTGTAGTCGGGGTGTGTGGTAGCCATGGCGTTAGACAGCGCGGGATACTCGCTGGAACCCAGACGCATGTCCCAGAGCTCGGGGGCGAGATCCTTGCGGGTCTCCATGCGCCACTTGCCCAAAAGCCCTGTGGGTGGGCCGACGCAGAGCCCGCCGGGGATGTCGATGTTGCCGGTGATGGCCTGGAGTGCAATGGTGATGTGGCCGACCTGCGTGCCGTTGGGGTTCTGGTCAACCGCGAGGCCCCAGGCAATCGAGACGGGCTTTTCTGCCATGGCACGGGCAACCTTCTTGAGTTGCTCCACCGGAGCCCAGGTAACCTGGGAGACCAGTTCAGGAGTGTATTGCTCGGCGCGCTCCTTGAACTCGTCCCAGCCAAAGCACCAATTATCTATCCACTCCTGGTCTTGGAGGCCCTCAGAGATGATGATGTTGGCCAGGCCAAGGCCTACAGCAGCGTCCGTACCGGGCTTTATCTGGAGGTTAATGTTGCCTTCGCGGGCACCGAGCCAGGTGATACGCGGGTCTATCATGATTATCCTGGTGCCGAGCTTCATCATGTCGATGAGCGCGTGGCCAAAGAGCCCGTCGCCGTTGGAGGCCAGAGGCATCTTGCCCCAGCACACCACGTACTTGGGCAGCTCGAAATCCGGATTGTCGTAGCGATCCTCAAAGTAGCCGGCAAAGTCTATCTCAGGATAGCCGGCACCGAGGATGTAGTCGGTGATGGAACAGCGCGGGCCATAGCACGACCAGCCGGACTGTGCGTAGCACACGTTAGGGGTCTGTAGCGTCGAGAAGCCCAACGGATAGTAATAGATGCACGCCTCTCTGCCTGTGCCGCCAAAGACCATGATGGATTGGGCGCCGTACTCCTCCTTGAAGTAATTGACCTTGCCACAGACCAGGTCAAAGGTCTCGTCCCAGCTGATACGGCTCCACGTGTCCTTGCCACGGTCGGCCGGGTCACGCTTCATGGGATAGATGATGCGGGAGGGCGAGTGCACGATGTCGGGAAAGTCCAGCGCGCGGATGCACAAACGCCCCTGGGTGATGGGGTGCTCCTCGTCGCCTTCCACATCGATGAGCTTGCCATCCTTGACGGTAAGCCACATGCCACACCCCACGGGGTGGTCTCCCGGAGGCGACCAACAGGTAGTGCGAACACTGACGGAACCATCAGGGTTCTCCTTCTTCCACTCTTTACTCATTGCCATAGATTGTACCTCCTTCAGGTAATCGAACAACCTTGCCTTGCCAAATCCATCCGGGCCTACGATGGCGCGCACACCCGGATGGACCGATCCACAGGGACGGGGCAACTGTCCCACTTTGCCAGCGTGTAGTGTGTCCGTTCAACAGGCTTCTCTGCCAAAGTGGGACAGTTGCCCCGTCCCTGTTGGCCCACACTAACGCACACGCATGCCTACTTCTTCTCGCGGACAATCTCGATGCCGGCAAAGATGAAGAAGTGCGCAAAGGGAGCTGCCAGCGCGATGATCATCAGCGGCAGCCTCACCGCCATGTAGCCTTCATTTCCCGTCAGCGCTATCGGCAAGATGATGCAGGTTATCAACATGTAGGCCAGGATGACCATCATGACCCAAAACGCAACGCTGCTTTCTTTCTTTTCCATGATCACTCCTTTCCTTAAGACTTGACGGTTTCGGTAACGATGACTTCGGTAACGATGGTATCGAGATCCTTACCACCGGTCTCACGACGGACAAAGACGAAGGTGCAGATAAGGCCGATGGCCGCGGGGAAGAGCAGCAGCAGCATGATGTTGTTCCAGTTGCCGCCCATCATCGGGGTGATGGCACTGAACACGATGGGGGCAGCTGCGCCACCGAAGCGCGCAAAGGCCTGGCACCACGATACACCCGTATTCCTCACCTGCGTCGGATAGCTCTCAGGCATCAGCGGCTGGACTCCCGTGATAGCGAAGTTCATCGCAAAACCGATGAGGAAGAACAGGAACATGCAGTAGGCAAACGCACCCGGACCAACGGTCAAGGCAAAGATGACCACGGCTACCATCAAGAACAGCCAGGAGAAGATGAGCGTTCTCTTTCTTCCGAACTTATCTGACAGGAAGCCGACGGTGACGTT
>JAISEO010000015.1 GCA_031264075.1 Coriobacteriales bacterium
GTAGGTCTCAGATACATAGGTAGGGTCAGTTCCTCTAAGATATTCGTCCAGATTTGAAATCCCGTTGCCGTTTTCATCTGAAGCGGCAATGTCTTTTTCTTCATCGGGGCCCCAGAGAAGATACTTGTCGCAATACCAATCCGGGATGCCGTCATGGTCGCGATCTGCCCAGATGGTGTCTAGCTGAAATGCTGTGCCCAAAGCAGAAGTCTGTCCGTCAGTGCCAAGAACCGAGGCACGTACATAGTATCTCTTGTTTGCCTCGCCAAGTGAAAGTGTGTAGCTTCCTGTTCCCAGGGCACAAACGACTTCAGACTGTACGCCAGCCTCGTTACCTGAGTTGAAGGGCTGCTCGCTCCAATAGATGGTGTACAGATAGCTATTGTCACTGGGATTAGGATCGTTTATCGTAATCTCTCCGGTAGCGTCACGTTCGTCAGATGCCTCAAAAGAGGTTACCTGTATAGGCTCAGGGCTTGGGCCTTGGGGAGAGGTGGCCATCAGTACATAGATGCCATCTCCCGCGTAATCTGTGCGCGCTCCGTAGTTTAAGCTCTCCGGCTCTAACGTAATGTCAGTGTCCAGCGCTGTCCAGGTATCTTGCGCATAGCGAAACCAGGTTAGCGAGGTAAAGTCTATGGGATAAGTCGAGGCAACCTCGGAGTAAAACTCACCAAAGGCTGCCCGGTACTGGTTACCGTGACCTCGGTGGCTTCGCTTACCGCAAAGTAATCCCCATTGCTGCGCTCTGTAGCATCTACGCTAAACTGCGCAGAGCCACCTTGCCCGTAGTCGATATAGGCGATGACGTTTTGGGTGTCGGAGACATATATCTTGCCAGTGGTGTCTTCAGCCAGCGGCTCGACCGACTGTGTCTGTGCTGATGCACTATACTGACTCTGCGCCATGGCAAGACCGTCCCAAGAGAAGGGCGCATCATAGCGGGGGTCTTTGAAGCTGCTGTCGTCAAGCGTGGCATAAGGATAGATTGCCCTGCGGTCGCTGTTGGCAGACGGCGCTAAGGTATAGGCCCCCCAGTAGGGGCTGTTGAAATCATCTGAAGAACTCAAATTCCAATCCAGGAGATACCCGAGAACGCCCTCGCATGACGCATTGACCAGTCCTGATTGATTGAGCGGCGAGTAACGCCACAAGAACCATTGTACGGTGAGATTTTTGCGTGGAGTGGCTCCCGTGACATATGAATAATCAGAGATAAGCCTTGACGCTTCGATATCGTCATGCTGGTGGTCCATCAGGCCATAAGGATTCCCATTTGGATGGATGGTTTCGCCGCGCGGTTGGTACTCTATGTAGTCTCCTATTGTAGCGTCCCACCTATACCCGATATATTCGTCGTAGAAACCAAGCAGGTAATGACCCAGTTCATGGGTGAGTGTCTCGGCATACATATGTGTGCCCAGTTTAGAAGAGTCCCAGCCACCCCCTTCCGTGCCACTCATTTGCACGCGCTGATAAGAGCTCTTTTCTTCATAGTTTCTTGCATCAGGCAGATACTTAAATCCGGAATCCTCGACAAACCGTTCTGTCTCATCAGAATAAAAACCGTCGGGATGAGCGTTGGATCTTGCTTTGATGCTTATCCATTTCAGTCCGAACCAATCAAAGGTTTGCTCATCTATTGTCGATTGTATCTGCACATCTGCCATACTCTCCCACTTGGAGGTGTCAGCAAAATCCAGACGGTTATAGACAGGCAGCAGCAACACCTTGTTCAACATCACATGCCCGTCGGTTGCCTGGGCAAGCAACTGCGATGTCTTGGACATGGTGTCTTTTACTTTCTGGCGATAGCTTGGGTCACTCGTATCGTCCATATAGGCGACTGCGAGGTTTACGAGTATTCTGGGCTCTTTCAGTAGCAGTTCCAAGGTGGTGTCCGTTTGTGGCAGGCTCTGCCCGCACCAGTTGCCATTTGCGTCGATCTCTTCGGAATGGAGTTCATAGACCATGCGCACGGGCTGGCCGTTTGAACCGGTGCCGAACTTCTCGAAAAGCGGGTTGCGGGCTCTGCCGCCATTGCTTATCTCTGTTGCCCCGATAGCATAGCGTGCGGAGGCGGTTACGTTCGCCATCTGATTTGCTGTCATTCCGGAAATGTCTATTCGAGCTATGCCATTTGCATCGGTCGTTGCATCTTTGAGCCAGGTGATGGTTCCCCCTGAGTTGTCATAGAGGCTCACAGTGGCACCGGGGACGGCCACGATTTCTCCATTTTTACTGTTGGCGGTGACTTTTATGGGGATAGTTTTGCCGTAGAACTTGGCAATGATGGCATCTTCGAAGCCCTTGTTGCCTGGGAGGTCACCTTTGGAGGAGCACGAGTAGCCCACGGCGACAAAGCCGCCGTCTGTGGTGGGGGTGACGGAGTAGAAGTAGTCGTCACTACTCCCCCCGTAGTTTCTGAACCAGACCTTGTTGCCGTTCTTGTCGAACCTCGCGATGATGGCGTCTTCGAAGCGCATGTTGCCGGCGAGGTCAACGACGTTGTACGAGTAGCCCACGGCGACAAAGCCGCCGTCTGTGGTGGGGGTGACGGATTCGAAGTAGTCGTGGGCACCCCCGCCGTAGTTTTTGAGCCACTCCAGCGTCGGCCCGTCTATTGCCTCTATTGCCAAGGGTACCGCAGTTGTATCAACGGCTTCGGGCGACTCTTCAGCCGGAGCAGATCCGATTTCCTCGGCATCGCCAGCCGCCTCCGCCGCTTCGTCTCCTGCGTCTTCGGACACGCCAGCTATTCCAGCCTGCTCTTGCCCACCTGTCTCTTCCCCGGCAAACGCCGGAGCCACCGGCACCATGCTCACGAGTGCCAGTACCAGTAAAACGGATAGCAGCTTCTCTGTCTTACCCGTTACCCTGCTTTTCATATGCCTCTCCTCTGTCCGTACCGCACTTAAACCGCTGGTAGATGGTGGCGTCCCAAAACCAATAGGTTTTGGGACAGCGTTTTTTGGCCGTTTTGGAGGGAAGGTTGATTCGATGGAAAATTAGCGGAAATTTCTCAAAACAATCCATCTACAAGCTGTTATACTGAGCAGAAGTTCTGCAGCGGGTAGAGAGGGCTCTTCCGCTTTTGAGGTGATTTTTGACTGTGCCAAAACCTATAGGTTTTGGGACACACATATTCCCCTCGCTTTTGTGGCATCTACCTCGGGTTCTAGGACTACCCCCACCCCCTCACTTACTGAAGATTATCCGCTCGCTTTCAAACATGCGGCTCAGTACTACGACACACAGGGCCGAGACAAGCAGGTTGACGCCTACGGTCAGCGCGATGGCTGCCGGCTCGGCGGTAAAGCCAAAGACCGAGACCATGCACTGCACACTGTTATAGACCGGCGCAAGATAGAGGACGAAATTCGTTTCTGAACTCGTCTGGAACATGGCGGAGAAGGCCACGAGCATGACCACCATCATCAGGGGCATGACCATGACGTTGGCCTCCTTGGTGGTGCGGGCAAAGGCGCTGATGACGCTGATGAGCCCCACAAAGAGCACCACTGTAGAGAGGACCACGGCCAGTAGCATCAGGTAGTCGGATATTCCGTAGACACTGGAATCAAGCAGGGACGCTGCTCCGCTGCCCCCGCTTTCAAGTTGGTACAGATTGGGCAGACTGAGCATCACGCCAACAAAACTGGAGGCGCCGGAGAGCAGGGCCGGTATGCACAGACTCAGTATTTTGCCCAGGGCCAACTCCCAGCGTTTGAGCGGCGTTACGAGAAGGGTCGCGATGGTGCCGCGCTCCTTCTCTCCCGCTATGGATTCCGGCGCAACGGCCAGGCAGCCGGAATAGAGGAATATCATCAAAAACATGGGGAGGAGGGAGGCAAACATGAACCCCGCCGTATCCTCCTCACTCGCGAGGTTGTACTGTTCCTCCCCGGCATTGACGGTAAACACCGGCCTGAGCGCCTCCTTGTAGGCGGAAAGCGCTGCCTGCGTCTGCGCGTACACGGCGCTTGATTCCACGCGGGTGGAGTTGTAGTAGAGAGAAATCGATGGCACAGCGCCCGCTCTGACCTCGCCCGCGCCAACCGCACTGCCTTGGGCAACAGGCACTTCCTCGCCCAGTTCGTAGGCCAGTTCAGCGTCAAAATTGACGGAGACCACCATGAGCAGATCGGCGGTCTTGTTCGCAATCTCCTGTTTAATGTTGTCCATCCGCTCAATGCTCACGGGCTCAAAATCAAGCCCGGCGGCCTCCGTGACCTCGGCCAGGGGCTCCGTGAGGTTCCACGCATAGATCTTTGGCGTATAGTCGCTGCTCACGGTGAGATTGGAGGACATGGCACTGCCCATGAACGAATAGATGAGATAGATGAGCAGGCCGGGCAGCAACACCGTGGTGAGCACCATGCGGCGGTCGGAGAAGAAGCGTTTGAGCTCCTTTTGCATGATGGCGACGAGTCCGCTTCTCATAGCAGCACCTCTTCCGGGTGCCGTGCAACATACAGGTCAAAGAAGGCCTCTTCCAGACTGCGTTCAAGGGCAATCTCAGCCAGCGAGCCCTCCGCCAGCATCTGTCCATCCATGATAACGCCTATGCGGTCGCAGAGCCTCTCGGCCAGGGAGAAGATATGCGTGGAGAGCACGATGGTCTTTCCGCGGAGCCTGAGCTCCTGCAGATAGTCGGTGACCACCCGCGCGGTAATGACGTCGAGACCGTTGGTGGGCTCATCAAAGATGATGAGGTCGGGGTCGTGCACCAGCGAGATGGCAATGGAGGCCTTCTGCCGCATGCCCGTGGAAAGCGCGCTCACCTTGGTCGTCGCAAAGTCCTCTATGCCAAAGCGCCGGAACATCTGCTGTTTGCGCCGTGCGGCCACCTGAGGCTCTACGCGGTGCAGGCGGGAGAAGAAGTCGAAGAGGTAGCTGGGGGTAAAGAAGTCTTCCAGCTTGAGTTCGCTGGTGAGAAAGCCAATGGACGCGCGCACGGCCTCCGGCTTGTCAACGATGGAGTGTCCCGCCACGAGCGCATCGCCCGCCGTGGGCTTGATGAGGGTTGCCAGCATGCGCATCGTGGTGGTCTTGCCTGCGCCGTTGGGACCGAGTAGCCCGTAGATCTCGCCGCGTTTCACCATAAAACTCAGCGTGTCCACGGCTACTATCCTGCCCTCGGCATCAACGTGAGCAGTGCCGGTCTCGTGGACGGTTCTGGCAAGCGCCCGCTTGGAGGTCTTGAACTTCTTGACAAGCCCAAAGGCTTCTATGGCATAGCTACTGCTCAAGGGTAGTGACTCTCGCAATCTGTGCAGGTGGGTACAGGGGCTCCTCGTCGGTGGAGATTCCTTCTCTATCATAGTACACGAAGTGGCCTGCCCCGTGCGCCGGTTGTCCGGCGAATGCGTAGCCTGGCAGTGCTCAGTGCGGGCCAATCCTGTATAGTGTGGCTACCCGTCTGAGGCAGTACGAAGCACAAAGGATGAAGTACAGAGCATGAAGCACAAAGGATTACTCTCTATCGGTGAGTTTGCAAAGCTTACCGGAATCTCCCGTTCAAAGCTCATCTACTACGATGAGATCGGGCTGTTTCTTGCCGCCGAGCGCGGCGAGAACAACTACCGTTACTACAGTCTCAATCAGATAATCCTTGCGGAGTTCATCAACGACATGGCTTCCTTCGGCTTCTCGCTCAAGGAGCTGCAACCCCTGGTGCACAATCGTACTCCCGAGCTCATGTTGGACGTGCTGCAAAACGCCATCAAGGACCATCAGAAGCAGATAGCCCGATTGCAGGAGCTGCAGAACATCATGAATATCAGGGTCGAGCTGATGACCCTGGGCCTTGAGGCACACGACGCGGACATCAGGGTAGTGGAGTACAAACCCAACAACATCGTTCTCGGCAATGAGAACATCTATCAGGACGCCGCGACCTTCTACCCGGGGTGGGTGTCGTTCATGAACGCCGCCAAGAAGGCCGGCCTCAACATCGGGTATCCGGTGGGCGGATATTTTGACAGCATGGAGCGCTTTGTCGCCAATCCTGACATGCCCTCGCGCTACTACTTTGTCAATCCCCGTGGCAAGACGGTGCGCGGCGGCGGATCCTGGCTGGTGGGGCATGTGAGAGGCTTCTACGGAGACAGCCGCGATCTGGCGCAGCGCATGCTCGCCCACGCAGAGGAGAACGGCCTGGAGCTGTCCGGCCCGGTCTACAACACCTTCCTGTTTGACGAGGTGAGCACGAATGACACCAGCTGCTATCTCATGCGTGCCTCGATCAAGATAGTGGAGGATTAGTCACGCGCCGTTAACGAGCTGCCAACAAGGATGCGACGACGGACAGTACCGCGGTACTATCACACATGCTACTCAGCGTTTTTACCGGGCGATGGACAATGCAGAGATTTTCGGTAAAACCGTAGGGCGATCACCCCAGCGGTCGCCTGTCTGCGAAACTTTCGGTACTGGAAACACGTGTAGATGAACGGGAAAAGACTCTATAGAAGCTCAGACGCGGTTTTTGGCGGCGTATGCGGCGGTATTGCCGAGTATTTTGGCATTGATCCCACGCTCGTACGCATCATCGCCGTGGCCCTGACCATCGTCGGATTTGGTTTTCCGGCCCTGCTCTATGTCGTGCTCATGGTTGTGCTCTCGCCTGATCCGGGGATTGCCCGGGGTTATGTTGACACCCGGGCCGAAACCACCCAGCCCTCACAGCAGCAGGTCTCGGCCAGCGTCTCTGCCAGCCCCTCCGCCGAGGCCGTCAGGAACCACTCATCTACGGTGCTCATCGTGGGCGCGGTTTTTATCGGCATGGGCATCATCGCCCTGCTCTGCAACTTCATCCATGTCTCGGTGTGGCGATTCTGGCCGCTCGTTTTGGTTGTCGTGGGAGTGATATGCCTGTTTACCCCGGGTGCACACGGCTGGTCGCTCGGACGTGCCGGCAATGCCATTGTGCTCATTACGCTGGGGCTGGCGCTGCTTGCCTGGATGCTCGGGATTGTCCATACCTGGGTGTTCAAGGCGGCACTCAGGGATCTCTGGCCCGTGCTTTTGGTGGTAGTGGGCCTTACCATCATCGGTAGCGTGCGCAAAAGCAGCGTCGTCTGCCTCCTGAGTTCGCTCGTGCTCTCGGCCACCATACTGTTGGGACTGTGGTTCTACGGCGGTCTTGACTGGGAGATGCTCGGGAACGCGGCATTGGTCATAGACAGCGACGGCCTGCATGAGTTCTTCTCCGAGGTCTCCCTCGTAAGCCAGGCGGGGTGAATGTCATGGCAAACGGCGGCGAGAAAAAAACCAATGGAAAGGCCAACAGGCCCAACAGGCCTGCCGACGGCAAGCTGAGCGTCTCCACCGTTGCCCTCGCCATAGGCATCCTGCTGGTAGTCTTTGGCATCTGGCAACTCACCGAGCGATTGCTCGGCACCTGGTATTCGGACATCTGGCTCGTGGTGTCAACGGTCATCAGCATACTATGGCCGGTAGTCCTCATCGCAGGCGGAGTCGTCTTGATGCTCGTGGCACGCAAGGGCAATCTCAGTCTTCCCACCGACAGAAAGCTCTACCGATCGGTCCGCAACAAGAAGATAGGCGGGGTCTGCGGCGGCATTGCCGAGTATCTCGGGGTCGATCCGGCCCTGGTGCGCGTGATAACCATCGTGCTCGCCGTTCTCTGCTGGTATGTCATGCTGCCACTCTATCTGCTCTCCTGGGTTATCATTGAACCCGACACGAAGAACTACAATAAATGGGTTTAGAGAGACGCAAGGGATGTAGATGCGTTTGACGAAATGGCTGAGGCCAACTGACAGTGTTCGCACGGCAGAGCAGCAGAGAGACCGACGGGTTGTCCTCGTAACGGTTCTGCTGGCCGGTGCGCTCATGATAGCCATAGCCCTGTTTGCCTTTACCTCGCAGAGTGCCGGGCCGGAAGTATCTGCCCTGGCCACTGCCGATGGTGGTTCGCAGGGGGAGGCAGACAGCAGCCTGGAGGCGGCCGATGGGCAGGGCGCGGCCACGAATATCCAGATCTCTGAGCAGCAGGCCCTCAAGCGTTACGCCCTCTAATACTTCTATGAGGATGCTCGCAGTACGCGTTATCTTGAGTATCAGGCCGCGCACCCGGAGCTGTCCGCTGAGCAGGTGGTCATCCGGGTAAATGTTGATCTGGACACCGTTGACTATGAGGTAGTGTCGCCGGCTTCCGACGTCAGCGTGATAAACACGCTGGTGAGCAAGCATTACTCCCTGCCCTACGAGTACGAGCCGGCCGATCTTGCGTACTATGGTGAGCTGCGTATTAAATCCGAGGCCATAGGCCCACTCGAGCAGCTCATAGCGGATGCCTCTGCCGAGGGCGTGGACCTTTTGCCCACCTCCGGTTACCGGAGCGCCGCTACCCAGGAAACACTCTATGATGGGTATGTGGCATCCTTTGGCCTTGAAGTGGCAGAGGCCCAGAGTGCGCGTCCCGGGTTCAGTGAGCATCAGACCGGCTGGGCCATCGACTTCAGTCCCACCAATTATCTGTTCTACGATACCCCCCAGGCCTACTGGCTCGCAGAAAACGCCTATCGGTATGGTTTTATCGTCCGCTACACCGCAGAAAACACCGATATGACGCTCTACATCCACGAGCCCTGGCACATCCGTTACGTGGGGAGCCAGGTGTCCAACTACCTGCACGACAACAATATCGCCTCGTTTGAGGAGTACTGGGTAAAGTACGTACAGCACACACCACCGCCCCTGGGATGAGCAGATACTGGGCACGCCCGGCGGCGTGTGCAAAACCTCTGCAAGAATAGTCGTTGACCGCAGAGACGATTTCAAGTACTATTCATAAGCTGCACACAGGAGGCCCTGTGTGCGTAAGCACGCAACTTGACAAGCGCACAGAGTTACTTTATTGCACCACACACCGGAATTATGGGGGTGTGCCCGAGTGGCTAAAGGGGATGGGCTGTAAACCCATTGGCTATGCCTACCGTGGTTCGAATCCACGCGCCCCCACCATAGATCCGGCCCCGACTACCCTTTCGCGCAAGCAAAGTCTCGCGCAGAATATTCGTTCTCTGGCAAGGCGGCAAGCGAGCACCGCAGGCAAGCGTATATGAATACGTGGCTGAGGAGCGCAGCGCGGCCAACGCAGCCAGAGGACGAATAGGCAAGCGAGAGCCCACATAGCTCAGACGGTAGAGCACTTCCTTGGTAAGGAAGAGGTCACCGGTTCAAGTCCGGTTGTGGGCTCCAGACAAGTTTTTAACGCAGGATATTTGTTCTCTGGCAAGGCGGCAAGCGAGCACCGCAGGCAAGCGTATACACATACGTGGCCGAGGAGCGCAGCGCAGCCAACGCAGCCAGAGGACAAATAGACAAGTTAAAAGGGCGGTGTAGCTCAGTTGGTCAGAGCACACGGTTCATACCCGTGGCGTCACTGGTTCAAATCCAGTCACCGCTACCACAGAAACATGCGCGCGCAGGCGCGCCCGTTTGATGCAGAAGGCATCAACCCATGCGCGTTATGCGCCTGATTAAGGAGGAAACAATGGGAAAGCAGAAGTTTGAACGAACAAAACCGCACGTTAACATCGGTACCATCGGCCATGTTGACCACGGCAAGACAACCTTGACCGCCGCTATCTCCAAGACCCTGGCAACCAAGGGCCTGGCGGACTACACAGCTTTTGAGGAGATAGACAAGGCTCCGGAGGAGCGCGAGCGTGGTATCACCATCTCCATTGCTCACATCGAGTATCAGTCCGAGACCCGCCACTATGCCCACGTTGACTGTCCAGGTCACGCCGACTACGGAAAGAACATGATTACCGGCGCTGCCCAGATGGACGGTGCCATCCTCGTTATCGCCGCCACTGATGGTCCCATGGCCCAGACCCGCGAGCACATCCTGCTTGCCAACCAGGTGGGCGTGGATTACATCGTCGTCTTCCTCAACAAGGTGGACATGGTAGACGACGAGGAACTGCTGGAACTCGTAGAGATGGAAGTCCGCGAGCTGCTCTCCAATTATGGCTTCCCCGGGGACGACGCCCCGGTCATCCGTGGCTCCGCACTCAAGGCCCTGGAAGGCGACGAGGAGTCGCAAAAGGCCATCTGGGAGCTTATCGCTGCCGTTGATGACTACATCCCCACGCCGGTACGCGACAACGACAAGCCCTTCCTCATGGCCGTTGAGGATGTCTTTACCATCACGGGCCGCGGCACCGTCGCCACCGGACGTATCGAGCGTGGCGTCATCCACATCAACGACGATGTCGAGATCATCGGCATCAAGGAGACCCAGAAGACGGTCTGCACCGGCGTTGAGATGTTTCGCAAGATTCTCGACCAGGGAGAGGCCGGCGACAACGTCGGCATCCTGCTCCGCGGCATCAAGCGCGAGGAGATCCTCCGTGGCCAGGTGCTCTGCAAGCCCGGTAGCGTAACCCCGCACACCGAGTTTGAGGGCCAGGTCTACATCCTCACCAAGGATGAGGGTGGACGTCATACACCGTTCTTTGACGGCTATCGTCCGCAGTTCTACTTCCGTACCACCGATGTCACCGGTGTTGCCCATCTGCCGGAAGGCACCGAAATGGTCATGCCGGGCGACAACGTGCTTATCAAGGGTGAGCTCATTGCCCCCATCGCCATGGAGGAGGGCCTGCGCTTTGCCATCCGCGAGGGTGGTCGCACCGTTGGCTCTGGGCGCGTGACCAAGATTCTCAAGTAGCTTTTGTATTCCTGTATCGGCGGGCCAGCCGGATGCTCTGCAACCGGCTGGCCTCCGACACGCCGCTTGAGCGCCTGACAGCCTGCCGAGGTCTGTTCCCCGGCATCCGGCGCTCCAAGACCGGTTATCACTGTAAGGATTTGTACCTTGGCCGTGCACGTGGCTGCGCCGTGGAAACAGCGTGGCGAGAGGCGGACAGGGCCAGAGGAGGTTTTATGAGAACACTGGTGACGTTGGCTTGCGAAGACTGCAAACGTCGAAACTATACAACCAAGAAGAACAAGCAGAACAACCCTGAGCGCATTGAGTTCAAGAAGTACTGCAAGTGGTGCAAGGGTCATACCCTGCACAAGGAAACAAGGTAGAACCAGTACAGGCCAGTAGCTCCAATGGTAGAGCGGCGGTCTCCAAAACCGTTTGTTGGGGGTTCGAGTCCCTCCTGGCCTGCCAGGCACCTGCCCAACCACACATGATATTGACGGGAAGACGATGGCACATAAGAAGAAGAAAAAAGCCAATAGACCAAGACTCGCGGCCACGCCCGCTGCCTCAGAAACGAGTATTCAGCCGGTAAAGCCGGAATCTGAGGATGCGGAGACAGGGGAGGATTCTGCTTCCAAACCAAAGAAGCAGGCCAAAGACTTAGCCAAAGCAAAGGAAAAGGCGGTTGTCAACAAGTCTCAGGCGCGAGCCCGGGATCCTAAAAAAGCTGCCAAAAAGCCCAATATCTTCCGGCGCGCCATCGAATACTTCAAGCAGGTACGTCTCGAGATAAAGCGGACCACCTGGCCCACCAGAAACGAAGTCTTGAACATGACGATCATCGTCATTGTGGCGCTGCTCTTCTTTGGTGTTTTCATCTTCATCATCGACCTCATAATGGTCGAGCTCATCAAGCTGTACAGTGCGCTTGTTCCCGACACATCGCTCGTGGATCCCAGCCTGGTAGACACAGGCGCGGTAGATACCGGCGCGGCGGACCTTGACACCACCGGTGCCGCAGACGGCGCCGTGGACGTTGACACAGCCGACACAGCAGCCGATGCAACAGCCGATACAGCAGGTGATGCCGAGGTCCCGAACACCGATTCCGAAGCAAACAGGCCTGACGGTGGTGAGTAAAATTGGCTAAGAAATGGTACGTGCTGCATACCTACAGCGGCTACGAGAACAAGGTCAAGCGCAATATCGAGCACCGCGTAGAGGCGCTCGGCGTTGAGGGAAAGATATTCGACATCCAGATTCCTTCAGAAGAAGTGGTGGAGATAAAGGAAGGCGGCCGCAGGGTCACTTCGGACAAGAAGATATTTCCCGGCTATGTGCTGGTGCGCATGGAACTCGACGATGCTTCCTGGAACGTGGTGCGCAACACTCCCGGCGTTACGGGATTCGTAGGTGCACAGGGCAAGCCCTCCCCGCTTTCTCGCGAGGAGTTCAATAAGATTATGAAACATACCGACCCTGCCGCTCCCAAGAAGACCTCTTCAAGCCTCGGCGTAGGGATGAATGTCAAGGTCATCTCCGGTGCGCTGGTGGAGTTTGACGGCACGATTGCCGAGGTCAATCCGGAGGCGGGCAAGATAAAGGTGCTGGTGTCCATCTTTGGACGCGAGACGCCGGTTGAATTGAGCTACGACCAGGTTACGCGCCTGTAATCGAGGGGAGCGATGAGCAATCATCACTTCTCTCATAACCGATGCCCGGCGTCTGCTAAACGTCAGGGAGCTTCTCATCGGTTGTGACAGGTTCTGATATATGAGTACGCATTCTATCTGATAGAGGAGAGCAGACATGGCTCCAAAAAAACCAGTGGCTGGGTATATAAAGCTACAGATTCCCGCGGGGGGTGCCACGCCTGCTCCGCCGGTTGGTCCAGCCCTTGGCGCCAAGGGCGTCAACATCATGCAGTTCTGCCAGGCATTTAACGCCGCCACACAGGACAAGGGCAGCACCATCATCCCGGTAGTGATTACCGTGTATGAGGACAAGTCCTTTGATTTCATCACCAAGACCCCTCCGGCCGCCGTCCTCATCAAGGAGGCGCTGGGTCTGGAGAGCGGGTCCAGCGAGCCGCATCTCAGCAAGGTAGGGGAGCTGAGCCATGAGCAGCTCCGTTCCATTGCCGAGATCAAGATGCCCGACCTCAATGCCAATGATATCGAGGCGGCCATGAAGGTTGTCCAGGGCACCGCCCGCTCCATGGGCGTACGGGTCGCGGGTGTTGCCGACACCGGCGTCTACAAGGCCAAGCTCAAGCTGGCGCCCATCGCAGAAGAGCAGGTAGACACGGCCGAGGAACAGGCCCAGACCGACGAGTTCGTCGCTGCTTCGTCCTAGGGAAGCGATGATTAATCATTGCACACCATCTTTCGGCCAGTTTGCCTCAGCTCCGCCCGTACGCATGAAGCCATTACCGCAAGTAGTGGCATCACGCGTACAAACAGATCTGAGGCAAACTGACTCGAAATCTGATGTACAAGCATTAATCATCGTTTCCCAAGAAGCACCAGCCGCGAGGGAGTCGCTTCCCAGGGCCAGGAGGCCGGCGCGGCTCGGATACAGAACAGTAGGAGGGTCGGCATGACCCACAACACTACACAGCTTATAACAGAGAGGACCACTCATGCCAAAGCTCACCAAAACACGTAAGACCCAGATCGTACAGATAGACCGGGAGGCGCATTACGCTCCCCTGGCGGCGGCACGTCTGCTCAAAGAACTTGCGAGCGCCCGGTTTGACGAGACCGTAGAGGTGCATATCCGACTGGGTATCGATACCCGCCAGGCAGACCAGCAGGTACGCGGCTCCATCTCACTGCCCAACGGCACCGGCAAGGAGGTGCGCGTGGCCGTCTTTGCCGAAAGCGACAAGGCCCGCGAGGCCGAGGAGGCAGGGGCGGACCTCGTTGGTTCCGACGAACTGGTAGCGCAGATACAGGGCGGCATGCTCGACTTTGATGCCACCGTGGCCACGCCCGACCAGATGAGCAAGGTGGGTAAGCTCGGCAGAATCCTCGGTACCCGAGGTCTCATGCCCAACCCCAAGCTCGGCACCGTCACCAACGACATAGCCAGGATTGTCAGCGAACTCAAGGCGGGCCGCGTGGAGTATCGCGCCGACCGCTACGGCATCTGCCACGTGCCCATTGGCAAGGTAAGCTTTGACGCGGAGAGCCTGGTGGAGAATTATGGCGCGCTGCTCGACGAGATACTACGCGTCAAGCCAGCCGCTGCCAAGGGCCGCTATCTCAAGTCCATCACCCTGGCCTCAACCATGAGCCCCGGTATCCCGCTGGACACGTCCATAGTGCGCGATTATCTTCAGGAAAGCGAAGAAGCCGCCGAGTAAGTACCGAAAACACCGTGGAACTCTGACGTGGAGCAGGAGAACCAGAAAGCGCAGTACTCCCCGCGGCGACCTCCCGCCCGCTATGTCTGGCTGTCATCGTTGCGCGCCTTTGGCGTGGTGTTGGTTCTCATCTACCACTTCTTTCCCGCAGTGCTGCCGGCGGGTTTTCTCGGTGTGGATGTGTTCTTTGTCTTCAGCGGCTTTCTCATCACTTCGCTTCTGGTACGTGAATACAGCGTCAAGGGCAGCATTGCACTCGGTGCCTTCTATCTCAGGCGCCTGAAGCGGCTGCTGCCGGCCATCATCGCCATGCTGGTGGTTATCCTGCCGCTGGCCCTGCTCATCTCGCCGGATTTCAGGGTGGGCATTGCCGAGCAGGTGGCGGCGGTGCTGGGATGGGTCAGCAATTACTACGAGATACTCAACGGCCAGTCCTACGACAACCAGCTTCTGCCACACCTCTTCGTACACACTTGGACGCTCTCCATAGAGATGCAGTACTACCTCGTCTGGGGCCTGGTGCTGTGGCTGGTGATTCCGCATTTTTCGCAGAGCTCTCAACGGGGGCGCATCTCCACACTCCCGGCGCGCAGGGTCTTGAGCATCGTTGCGGCGGCGGGCGCGCTGGCCAGTTTTGTCATGATGCAGATATTCCTCATCGGTGCCGACGACCCTTCGCATGCCTACTTCGATACGCTCTCGCACTCGTATCCCCTGCTCATCGGCTCGCTGATAGGGCTTGTGGCCGGGTTCCCCCGCACCCGTCTGATTTCCCGGGCGGAGCGCATGCCCTTTTCGCTGGCGATGCTTGTGGTGGCGCTCTGTCTGGCCGGCATCCTTGCCCTCAGCGTGTTCCTGAGCTTTGAGAGCCGCCTCTCCTTCCATATCGGCATCCTGCTCACGGCGCTTCTGGCAGGCACGGCACTCGTCATGGGTCGGGCACAGCAGCCGCGCCTCTCGCGCATCAGGGAGAATCGTGTCGTCAACTATCTCGCCGACCGCTCCTACAGCCTCTATCTGTTCCACTGGCCGCTCTTTATCATTGCCAGCAAGCTGGGCGCTCCCGGTTCGCCCTTTGTGTTGCCGGGCTTTCCAGTCCTCGACACCTGGGTCTTTCCGCCCCTGGCCCTCGTGGCGACCTTCGTACTCGCCCACCTCAGCTTCCGTTATGTGGAGACGCCCTTTACCAGTGCCGGGCGCGCTCGCAAGCTGACGCTCAACTCAGCGCTCGCGGCAGAGCTCCCCACGGCTTCAGCGGCTGTGTCCACAGGAGCACCGGGCGAGCAGGCTGAGGCCGTGTTCATGCGGGGAGACAAGGTAGAAGTCGAGGACATGCAGAGAGAGAAGAGCGAAGCTGAAGAAGTGCAGGTGGAGAAGGTCGAAGCCGAGCAACCAGAGGGGGAGCAGGCCCAAGTCGAGGACGGACAGCAGCAGCAGGCCAGTCCACTCCGAGCCCGTGTCCGAGCCCTGCTGAGCCAGAGCATCGGCGGGATTAATCCGGTTAAACCCGGCTCGGGCACATCCTCCCCACCGGTCCGCGCCCTTGCCGCGCTCGTGGTGTTCGTGCTCGTGGTATTTGGCGCGATAAGCCTCGTCAGTGCTCCGGCAAAGAACACCGTCACCGTTACCAATGAGAATCAGCTGCTGGCGCTGGATGTTTCGCAGATAAGCTCCCTGAGCAACCAGTTTACCCAGCTGCATCTGGATCCGGTTGTTGGCCTGGGTACCACCACCGGACTGCCCGCTCCGCCCTCGGCTGGCGAGGAGCGCCTCGGCGCGCCTCAGGTGGCGCTGGAAAACATGGAGAGTCGCGTGCGCGGCACTACCGAGGGTGCCACGGGCACCATTACCGTGCTGGGCGACTCGGTCTGTCTCGGTGCGGTGCCTCAGATAGAGGAACTCACCGGCGCGTATGTGGATGCCGATGGCAACCGGAAGATGCTCGACGCGGTGCCGCTGGTGGAGAGTCTGCAGGCCTCCAAGTCGCTGGGCGAGTATGTGGTCATAGCCCTGTCCACCAATATCTTTCCCAATTCTGCCGAGAAGGCTCAGGAGTTAATCGATATGATGGAGCCTGGGCACCAGCTTATCTTTGTGACGGCCCACGGCATCGACCTGGAGTATTACGGGCTGGATGCCTTTCTGCGGAGTCTCCCGAGCCGGTATCCCTGGGTCTCGCTGGCCGACTGGAACGCCTCTATCTCGGGGCACGAAGATCAGCTTTCTGCCGACGACATCCACACGGGCAGCAACGAGTCGCGTTATATCTATGCCCAGTGCATCCTTGACGCGGTGCGCGCGGCAGAAGGGGGGCCGAGGTCATGAGTCCCAACGCCCGGCGGGCAGCGCTTGCGGCCTACCTCCTTCTCACCCTCCTCTGCCTGCTCTTTGCCCTGGGAGCATTGACGCCGCTCATACCCACCCAGCAGAGGAGCGCCTACGTTGATGACCACGACAACGCCTATTCCGGTGCGTATCGCGCCTTTGACGACGAGTACATCGGTCGCATCGAGATCGTCTTTTTCGCGGGCGGCAGCTACCAGGGCGGGTTCGAGGGCCACCGCTTTAACGGACAGGGTGAGTTCCTTGGCCCCGAAGGCTGGATTCTCACCGGCAGTTTTATAGACGGGCACCTTGAGGGCCAGGGAACCTACATAGGCCAGGGCATCAGCTATACCGGCGAGTTCCATAATTCTCTGCCTGAGGGCCAGGGCACCCTGGTTTCCGAGGCGGGCTGGAAGTATGAGGGCGGCTTTGCCACGGGCAAGGTCAACGGACAGGGAGTGTTTACGGCGGCCGATGGCAGCGAGTATACGGGCAGCTTCTCAAACGGGTTTGCCGATGGTTCCGGACAGGTAACCAGCACTGCCTGGTCATACGTGGGCGACCTCACCATGGGCTTTCGCAACGGCAGCGGTACCCTCAGCTATGACACCGGCGAGACCTACGAAGCCACCTGGCAGGCAGGCTATCCCCTGGCACCATAGGCAAAATCCCTATGAATGCAATGTATCTCAATTGCTTGCTGGCCGGGCTCGGTCATAGTCCGAGGAAGCGCCTCCACGCATCGAGTTGGCCCCTGGCCTCCTCGTAGCCCTTCTCATAGTTCTTTTGCAGCCTGGCCCTGTCCATCTCGGTGTTCTCGACGCTTTGATGGGTGGCATAGAACACAAAGGCGCGTCCCTCGGCCTCCAGGTCCTCCAGCCTGTCAAGCTCCGTGTTGTAGCGCACCGCCCAGGTATCGAGGGCTTTGCGCATGCGGGGGCGTCGCCAGAAGAACAGGTCGTAGACGCGGTTTATCCGTGTGGGTTTTCGGTAGCCGCGAGGGCGGGTGCAGACCACAAAGAATCGACTGAAACCGTCGGCCTCGGCCCGGGGGAGCATGATGCCGCCTCCCTCCCCAATGCCGCCATCGTAATACAAGCGCCCGTCGATGTGTGTTGGAGGCATGATAATCGGATAGCTGCTAGAGGCACGTACCCGGCGCATGAGCTCCTCGCACGAGGCAACATCCCGGCGCGTGAAGTAGGCGGTACTGCCGGTGTCGCGATTGATGGCATTGAGGGTGAGCCGGGCCGGGTTGGACTCGAACGCGGCAAAGTCAAAGGGAATGCCGTTTTTGCTGTCTGTGGCACGCCCGTGCGTTGTGCTGCCAACAGGAGCATGCCCGCGCCCCCTGCCTTCAACAGCAGAGCGCACGGAAGCCTCGCCGCCTGTCTCTCCGTGTAGATGCGCCTCCCCGCCGGCAATGCTCGCCAGCTTCATCAGCAGAGAAACCGATTTCTTGAAGGCAAAATCGTCGCGATAGTTGGTAAAACTGACCTTTGAACGCCAGAGGTCGCGCGACAGATAATTGATGGCATTGGTTGCCCCGGCGGAGAGCCCGTAGACGTCATTGAAGAATATCCCGTTCTCGAGCAGGACGTTGACAAGCCCCGAAGAATAGGAATTACGCATCCCACCGCCTTCAAATATCAAGGCAACGTCGTGCACGTTATTACGCATCTGTCTCTCGCCTCGCTCAGTTCTGACCTGCCTGTCTGTGCCAAGCCACCGGTTCGCCGGGCTTTGCACCAGGGTCAAGGTCTGCCTCATAGTATAGGCCGTATGCTGAGCTCAGGCCCGCACGCTCCCAGCCAGAGGCGGCAAAAAACCCGAGCCCGGTTCCCCGGTTTCCACATCCGCCGCTTGTCTCCTTTCTTCCCGGGCAGCCTTAGGCTCTGACAATTTGACTTCCGGGAAAAGAACTGCGACAATACCTTCCTGCACTGTCAATTGAATAGTCGCTACCCAAGACAGCCGGTACTCTCAGGAGTTTGAATGAAATCTCAGCCCGCCGAGGTGGTCGGAATACATACATGAGTTTGATTACATGCCTTCGGCCCTCCTACCTGGTAGCGAGGGTCGTTGTATCTAAGGAGGTGAAATATGCCAAATCAGGAAAAGGTCAAGCTGGTCGAACAGATCAAGGGAGACATCAGTGGCGCCGACGCTGTGTGGGTCGTGGATTACCGCGGTCTTACCGTTAAACAGGCCGAGGATCTTCGTCGCAGGATCAGGGCCGAGGACGCGGTCTACACGATTTACAAGAACACCTTTACCATTCGTGCCCTGCAGGAATCGGAACTGCCCGACATGGGAAGCATCCTTGAAGGCCCCAGTGGCTTTGTGTTTGCCAGCGGCGATCCGGTGGCCACGGCCAAGGTGCTCAAGCAGTTTGCCCGCGAAAACCCCGAGCTCTCCATCAAGGGAGGCCTGTTTGAGGGCCAGGTTCTGAGTGACAAACAGGTCGTTGCCATGGCCGACATGCCCAGCCGCGAAGAACTCATCGGACAGATTGTGGGAATGCTCGCAAGCCCGCTGTACGAAGTCATTGCTGCGCTCGATGCCAGTGGCCCCATATATGGGCTCCTGGATGCCATCGAAGAAAAGGCGGCATAGTGCGCCTGGCCTGTCGCCCTCGCCCTGTCTGTTGTCGGTGACCAGGCGGGGAGTACGATGGAGCCTGCTCAGCAACCCAAAAGGGACGCTACAAAACGTGATGCAAAAAACAAGGGGCCTGTGCCCACACTACACAAGACAAGACCGGGGCCTCGGCCCCAGGCAAACGAAAGGAGCCACACATGGCTGACATCAAGAAACTGGCAGAGGAGCTCACGAGCCTTTCTGTGCTGGAAGTCAAGGAACTGAAGGATTATCTCAAAGAGGAGTATGGCCTGGAAGCCGCCGCTCCCGTAGCCGTAGCCGCCGCAGGCGTCGCGTCTGATGGTGCCGACGAAGCCGCTGAGGAAAAGACCGCCTTTGACGTCGTGCTTGAAGGCTTTGGCGATGCCAAGATCGCCGTTATCAAGGTCGTGCGTGAGATTACCGGCCTCGGCCTCAAAGAAGCCAAGGATGCCGTCGAAAGCGCGCCCAAGCCCATCCTCCAGGGTGTGGATAAGGCCAAGGCGGAGGAGGCTAAGAGTAAGGTTGAAGCGGCGGGCGGCGTCGCCTCCCTCAGCTAATCTGGACGGCATCTTGCCATTCAAACAGT
>JAISEO010000009.1 GCA_031264075.1 Coriobacteriales bacterium
CCCCCCCCCCCCCCCCCCCCCCCCCCCCCCCCCCCCGCCCCCCCCCCCCCCCCGCACCGGGGGGGGGGCCCCTCTTCAGCGCCGTATCCTGAGCTAGCCGAAGACCTTCAGACACCCCAAACAACCCCAACAGCACCCGATAGCCTCAGCTCGCAGAGTGCGCCTTTTGCGGCAGCAGACGAGTCAGGCGAGGGCAGCGTAGCACCCCTGGCGAGCTTCGAGGACTTCGAGGGCGAGGGTACCGAAGCAAGCCCCTACCTCATCCAGACCGCGGACGAACTCACGCTCTTCGCTCGCCTTGCCTACAACGCACCGGCTGAGACCGCCGGTGTCTACTACGAACTCACTCAAGACATAGACCTCGCAGAGGCAGTGTACACAGACTGGCCGCTCATACAGGACTTTGCGGGCCATTTTAACGGTGCCTTCCATACCGTGAGCAACTTCTACCTCTTCACTTCCGGCTTAAACAACCATACCGACTACAAAGCCAAGGGCTTCATCTCCTCGGGCACGGGAGAAGGCTCCATCGAAAACCTCATCGTCCAGGGCCGGATAGAATCCCTGAACAGCGGTAATGTCGGTGGCATCCTCGGTCAGGCCTTGGGCAGCTTTCGCATCGTCAACGTCGGGAGCGAGGTGGACATCAGCGTCTCGGAGGGCTCCGGCAGCACCGGGGGCGTGGTGGGTACCTTTATGAGCAGCGCCGCCTCTGTCGAGGGCTGCTACTACGACGGCATCCTTGAGAGCAGCCAGGGGGCCTATCATCTCGGTGGCATCGCCGGGAGTGGCGGGGGCCTTGGCATCAGGAACTCCCTCAATCTCGGCCTCATAAGCTACCGGGGCACAACTCCCGCCTCCACCTCAAACACTACTCTGGGAGGCATCTGTGGCACCTACCTACCGCTTACCAACTGTGTCAACACCGGCTCTGTCGTAAGCGCCGCTGTCGGGGACAATACCTATGTCGGTGGGCTCCTGGGCTTCAGCAGCGTGCCGGTGCCGTCCTACACGGACTCCTACTACCTCGTGGGCTCCGCGGCCAAGGCCATCGGCGCGACCCCGGCAACCGACCCCGACCCCGAGGGTACCTCCGTGCTCTCTGTGGAGGAGCTGGAGAGTTATGCCTTTTCCGGAGGCACCGAATACTTCGAGCACGCCTTCCTCAGCTACGTGGAAGGGGACTGGCCGGTGCTCCCCTTTGCCCGCACGATGCGGGGAGCCCCGGTCATCAGCTCTGACTCCACGAGCGCCGGCTACGTCAGGGACGCCACAACTGTTACGCCCCTCAGTATAACCGCCTCCCTCCTCACCGGGCATGCCTTCTCGGACGGTGAGCTCAGCTACCAGTGGTATGTGAGCACGGAGCGGAGTCAGAGCACGGCTACGGCCACTCTCCTGCAAGACGCAGAGAACCCGGCCTACACCCCTTCAGTCAGCACACTGGGGCAGTCCTTCTACTTCTGCCGTGTCACGAATACCTGGGCTGACGGAGAGGAAGAAGCCTTCTCTCTCAGCACTCCGGTCCTCATCAGTGTCTACGCGGCGGGTACCACGGCAGGCAAGGTGCGTATCACGAGGGAACCCGAGCACACGGATACGGAGTTCCTCGGGGAGGCGGCGCTTTCTCTTGAGGCCGGGGTGGAGGGCACGAAAGGCACGCTCTCCTACCAGTGGTACCGAAACGACGGAGCTGTTGAAGACGGTGCAACCGAGGCGGACATCAGAGACGGTGCGCGCCCCCTCTACCGCGCCACGGAGGCCAGCTATGAGCTCCCGACCCTCGTCCCCGGCGAGGCCTGGTACTTCTGTGAGGTCGCCAACACCGTTGCGGGCATACTGAGAGACACCGAGGAAACCGCTCTCGTCAGGGTGAGCATCGCTCCCCGTTACAGCATCGCGAGTGCCGAGGGCCTTATGGGTCTTGACATGGTGGTGGCCGCCTATGGGAGCTACCTCAGCGACATCACCGTCCAGCTCACGCAGGACATCGACCTCGCCTCGGTCTGCGGACCCACGCAGGGGCCCGGCAACACGCCGCTCAGCTTCAACAGTGTCACCGCCCCCTTCTCCGGCCACTTTGACGGGGGCTACCACACGATATCCAACTACTATGTCTCTCGCACAGCAGAAGACACGACAGCAGGGAGCGGGCTCTTCCACAGCGTCACCGGCGGCACCATAGAAAACCTCTTCCTCAAGGGGAGCATCAGCGTCAACAGTCCCAACGCAGGCGCACTCATCGACAGCGTTCCCAGTGCCTCGGGATCCAGTCCGGTAACGGTCAGGAACATCAGTGTTAACGTCGCCCTCACGAACTCCTACAACTTCGGCGCTGCCACCGGTGGCATCATCGGACGCCTGGCCAGCACGGGCACAGCCGCTGCCACCGTCACCGCCTGTGCCAACCATGGGAGCGTCACCTCACTGGTCACCTCCGGCTATGAGTACATCGGCGGCATCGTGGGCAGTGCCACGGGCGGCTCGCATACCATCAGCGCCTGCTACAACTCCGCGGACATCACCGGCGGGCGCAACAGCTCCACGGTCTCGCTCACCGGTGGCATCATCGGTCAGCTGGGAGCAGAGGTCAGGGGCTGCTACAACTCAGGCACGGTTAAAAAGGCCGCCGGCACCCAGAGCTTCGGCCCGATAACCGGCTCGGCAACCCAGATAGGCCCGGACACCGGTAACTACTACCTCAACAGTTCTGTTGCCGCCACGGCCGTCTTCCAGCCGAATATCACGCCCGTAGCAATAGACCTGCTCGAAGGTGAGAGCTTCCCCGCACTCCTCGGCCCCCTCTTCCGTTACAGCGCACAGGGTGCTCCCGAACTCTTCTTTGAAGTGGGCGCGGGCTGGCCCCATATCACCAGGCAACCGCAGAGTGCACGGTACACGCTCGGCGAGACGGCGGCGGCCCTTACGGTAGAAGCCACACGCCCCGTGGCTTTCTACGTGGGAGGCCAGGGCACGCTCAGCTACCAGTGGTACCGGAGCTCCACGCCCGGCGTGCTTGACTCCGTTGGCGTTGTGGCAGAGGGTGCATCGAGCCCCTCCTTTGTGCCCGACAGCGCTGCCGCGGGCGTGGTCTATTACTTCTGCGCCGTTACCAACCGCTACGAAGGTGGCGAGGAGACCGTGCTCAGTGATATCGTCACCGTCGCGGTGCTTGACGGCGTGCCGGCCTCGCCTCTCATCACCACACAGCCCGAGGGCCTCATCATGCAGGAGGGCACTGTCTCTGCTCAGCCTCTCACCGTCGTGGCCACGCAGGAGACGGGCCCGGGCAAGGTCGCGGGCACGCTCGCCTATCAGTGGTATACGAACCTTTCAGGCCTGAGTCCCGCCTTCGGCATCCCCGCGGAAAGCGACACACTGATTGAAGGGGCCACAGGCCCGAGCATCAATCCCACATCCTCGGGAGCCAGCGGGGACAAGACGCGGTACTACTACTGCCTCGTCAGCGTGTGCTTCGGAAGCATCGCCGCCTCGAGTGTGGCGAGCGAGGTGGCCGGTATCACGCTCATGCCCTCACGCATCATCGCCACCGCTGCAGATCTCCTCGACTTTGCCCGCGAGGTCAATGGCACGCACGCAAGCCTTCCCGCTAACAGCTATGCGGGAAGGACCGTCGAACTCGCTGCTGACCTCGACCTTACGAGTGACCCCCGGGCCGCAAGTTGGACACCCATCGGCACGGGGAGCTACGTGAACCCCGGCGGCTACTCCCGGGCGCGCAGCTTCAATGGCATCTTCGAGGGAGGCGGGCACCTTATTACCGGGCTTGACTATACAGGACACTTTCCCACCGGTTACAGCGGCCTCTTCGGCACGATATGCGGGGCCACTATCCGAAACCTCGTCCTTACCGCAACGGTTACCTACACCGTCTCTGAGGACAGTGGCTCACCGGGAGGTATTGGGCTCATTGCTTCGAGTGACTACCGCGGGGACAGCGGAGGCGCGATGGTAGACGGCAACTCGGGGAGCACGTTCTCCAATATCGAGGTGGATGCCACCATAGACATTTCCCAGGACGGTGCGCTTGGTCCCTACAAGGGCATGGGCATCTACCTTGGGGTAGCAGCACCGAGTGCCTACGCCCGCTTCGATAAGATAGTCACGCGGGGCTCTGTCACCGTCACCGGACGGTTCGTCGTCGGGGCCGCCGGCGTCTCGGGGAGGTCGAACAGCGGGGCAGACCCTGTCTACACAGACTGCGGGAACGAGGCAAGCTTTACCATCACCTCGACTTCCAGTGACGTGCAGAACTATATCGCGGGCCTGTCAACAGACCACGGCAGCTTCACACGCTGCTACAACAGGGGCAACATCACCGTCGCGTCTGCCTCCACGTATCTGAACCAGGCAGTAGCGGGCCTTAACGCCTACAACGTCCAGTGGGGTCGCTCCTCCTTCTCAACGTGCTATAACACTGGAAGTGTTTCCGGGCCTTCCTACGTGAGCGGCATCGTCGCGACGACCCCCTACGACAGCATCACCCGCAACCAGGTGCTCACGGGCTGCTACAATACCGGCACCATCTCCTCAAATGCCTCCGGAGCTGCCGGCCCCCTCAACAGCGTGGTGGTGAGCACTTCCTCATCCAGGAACTACTACCTCACGGGCTGCGTCGCAGGCACCCAGGCCTCTAGCGCCACAGGCGAGCCCAAAACAGCCGAGGAGTTCGCGGATCGTGAGTTTGTCGAGCTCATCAACGGCGGTACGGAAAGCTATGTCCAAGGCACCCTCTCACCCCTGCTCGTCTGGGAGGCGCCCGACACCGGCCTGCCCGTCATCCAGACCCTCAGCACCGACCCCTCTCCGGCCCGCCTCGTGGTGGGTGGCGAGGTGGACACGGTACGGCTCAGTATCACGGCCACGCCACCGGAAGACCCGGGCGCCACAGGCTCGGATGGCACGCTCGGCTATCAGTGGTACGAGGGCATCAGCGCGCTCTCCAAGTATGGCACAAAGCTCGAAGGCGAGCGCGGTTCCAGCTTCGAGTGGACGCCCACCACAGAGGACAGGCCGGGCTACCACTACTTCTACTGCGTCGTCACCAACACCTGGACAGGGGAGGGGGGAGGCTCCGCGAGCCTTGCCGCCACGGCCTTCCCCGTGGCCCTCGTCAATGAACGCAGGCTCTGGACACCGGTCTTCGCGGCAGAGCCGGAGGACATCTGGTACCTCCAAAGCAGCACGGATACGGCTGCCACGGCCCTCAGCGTGGAAATCAACGCCCCCGCCGACAGTCCGGAGGCCGCCGTAGGGGAGCTGAGCTACCAGTGGTATGAGAACACGACAAGGAGCACACTTGGCGCCACACTCATCCGAGCTGCGGAGGAACCAAGCTTCGCGCCGCCCATTGTGGAGTTCGGCAGCAGGTTCTACTTCTGCGAGGTCACCAACACATATGACAGCTTCAACTCCGCCTCTGCCACAAGCAGCCCTGTGGAGGTCACGGTGTGGAGCTACGCGGGAGCGGCGCCGCTCCTGAGTTCTCAGCCTGTCAGTGCCCAGTATCTGGAGGGAGAGGCCGCCGCTCCCCTGAGCGTCACGGCAGCCAAGCCCGCTTCTGCGCCGGGGAGCACTGGGAGTCTGGGCTACCAGTGGTACTACAACCGGGGCAGCGATCCCGACACCACAGCCGACATCAGATTAAGCGGCCAGGGCGCTGACTCCCCGGTCTATACCCCGGACACCACACTCGGCATAGGCACGTACTATTACTACTGCGTTATCACCAACACCGTCAGTATCGATAACCCCGCGAGCACCCATTATCCCACCACGGTCACTGCGCTCGCGCGCATCGCCCTCGTCTCAGTCCTACCCGTGGCAAAGCCCGTCATAGAAGGCTCGGAGCTTGCGGACGCCAGCTACGGCCAGACAGAGACCCCGGCTCCCCTGAGCATTACCGTAGGGTTCGGCGGGCTGGCGGTAGGATTTGAGGACCCGCCCCGTCTCAGCTATCAGTGGTATGCGAGTGCCACGGGCAAGCCGCCCGTTGGAGACGCTCCCACGCCGGGCGACGTCAAACTCGCAGGCGCCACAGAGGCCAGCTACGCCCCGCCCGCCAGCTCTGTGCTCGGCACAATCTGGTACTACTGCATCGTCACAAACACCTTTGAGGAGGTCAAGACCGCCGCTACGGCCAGTGCGCTCGCCGCCCTCACCAGAGAGCCCCTGCGCCTCTACACCGCCTCCGAACTCAGAGCCTTCGCGGACTCCATCACTGCGGGCAGAAACTATAACGGTGTCACGGTGGTGCTGGAGGCCGACATCAACCTCGCGGGCAACGCCGCCACCGACCCCTGGCAGGCCCCCGGCACGAGCACGCGACCCTTCTCCGGCAGCTTTGACGGGCAGGGGCATACCATAGCGGGCTTCAGGGGCACGGGAGGAGGAGGGCTCTTCGGCTCCGTGGCGGCGCTACCATAGAGAACTTCATCCTGAAGGGCTCGGTAGTGTCTTCTGCCACGAGCATCTCCGGCGTCGTCGGGAGCCTCACGACTGCGCCTGCGCGCGCCACCACCATCCGTAACATCGGCAGCGAGGTTAACCTGTACGCGCAGTCCCTCTCCTCTGCTGTCATAGGGGGCATTATAGCCGCCACGGGCTCCACCAGCACCTCCGTTGCCGCACCGCTCTATCTTGAGGGCTGCTACTACCGCGGCAACATCGTCACCGACTCAGTGTACTCGGCCTCGAATGTTCCCTCACGGTATTCCGCGGGAGGCATCATCGGCTACGCGCACAGTTACACCTTCATCACCAACTGCTACAACGCAGGCCAGCTGACCGCCCACGGCGCCATCGGGGGCATCGCCGGCGGCGTGTACGCGGGCTACCCGGAAAACCGCATCAGCAACTGCTATAACTCCGGCACGGTGGGCTTTGCGGGTGGAAACGACGAGTACGCGGGCATGGGTGCCATCACGGGCTACGTCGGGCCTGCCAGTGACACCGCGCTCTTCTCCAACCTCTACTACCTCATAACGAGCTGCTACCGCGGAAGCCCCAATGCCCAATATACCGAGCCCTCCGACGGCAACGGGCCCATTCATGCCCTCGGCAGCTCTGCCCTGGGCTCCGCCGCCCAGATACTGGCACTCAACGGCACCCAGGGCTCAGCTCCCTGGATAGAGGGCGAGCCCTATCCGGCCCTTGCCTGGGAGGACGACGTCGTGCTGTCAGCGGACATCCTTACCATTACTCTTGGCTCCTTCGAGAAGGACTATGGGGAGGCGGACCCGGAACTCAGCTATACCGTTGAGGGCCTTTTGGGCGGAGACAGTCTCACGGGGCTCATTGTTACACGCGAGGCAGGGGAGGACGCAGGGAGCTACACCATCTCCGCCTCGAATGCCGTCGTGGAAGGGGATGGCATAAACCCACCAGCAAGCTATTACCTCGTCTACCAGGATGGGACACTCACCATCAACAAGGTGCCGCTCACTATCACCGTAGACGCAAAGGAGAAGGCCTTCGGTGCGAGCGATCCTGCCTTTACCTATAAGGTAGCAGGTCTTAAGGGCACTGACAGACTCACCGGCATCACCATCACCCGCACGTCGGGAGAGGGAGCAGGTAGCTACGACATCACCGCCCGCAGCGCCATTATAAGGAAGGGGAACGTCACTACGACGGCTAACTATGATATCACCTACGTAAAGGGCACTCTCACGATCAAGACCTCAGGCAGCTCGGGGGATCCAGACAAACCAGAGAACCCAGACAAACCTGACAAACCTGACAAGCCAGATGTCCCACCGGACCAGCTGGAAGAGAAGGACTGGCCCCGCCTCGACGGCAACAAGGGAGAGAGCGGTGGCCGCTACGACACCATGCAGGCCATAGTGAATGAGGGCTGGAAGGACACCGGTTCTCCCTACGTCATAGTAGCAAGTGGAGGAAACTTCCCTGATGCGCTTGCCGCCTCAAGCCTTGCGGGTATCTATGATGCCCCGGTAGTCCTTACCGCAACAGATACTCTCACTCCCCAGGCAGAGGAGACGATACAGAGCCTCAATGCGAGGAGAGCCTACGTCATAGGAGGTCCTGCCGCGGTATCAGATGCTACCCTCTCCATGCTCGAAAGTGTAGTAGGCGCAGGTAAGGTAACCCGCATCTACGGAGATGGCAGAATAGAGACAGCACTCGACATCTATGAGAAGGGAAAGAACCCTGAGGGAGGGAATACCTCCTGGGGCAACACCGCCATCATAGCCAACGGCTTCAGCTTCGCAGATGCTCTGTCCATCTCTCCTTATGCCAACGTCACCCGCTCTCCCATATTCCTCTCTGATCCGAGTAGTGGTCTTAATGACGCTACGCTCAGTGCCATTAACAATGGAGGCTTTACGAAGGCCATCATAGTAGGAGGTGCTGCGGCGGTACCGGAGAGCGTCGTCGCACAACTCGCTCCATCAGGTGTAGCAATAGACCGCTGGTGGGGAGCTGGCCGCTATGAGACGAGTGCAGACATCGTTACGAAGTCACTTCTGAACTCAGGAGGGAGGCTCACGCTTGCGAACATCGTCTGTGCCACCGGCTCCAACTACCCTGATGCTCTTGCCGGAGGAGCATTTGCCGGACACAAGAACACCGTGCTTCTCTTAGTACACGCTACAGACAACGGAGGACGTGCCGGTATAGAGAGCATCATCAAGCCGAGGAAAGATGAGATAGGGACAGGCTACGTGCTCGGTGGTACGGGGGCGCTTCCCGATGACCTCCTCACACTCCTGCAGGAAGGAGCGAAGTCATAGTAGGGGGCGATGGCAATCGCCCCGTGCCCCTCGCACAGACTCACTCATCAAACACTATGTTAACCGAGCCGCTGATGGTGTCGATGGTTATGTTGCCGGCAGCGTTGCCGTCGCCGCCCGTGCTGGTGGAGCTCGGCAGAGCTGAGTCATTGACCAGGCGCCCGTTGACCCGAACATCCCCGCTGACACGGTTGAGTGCAAGGCTGTAAGCGTCCTCGCTGCCGGTAAGTTCAAGGTCGGCGTCTCCCGAGACCGTGTGCACCGACAGGCCGCTCGTAACGGTACCCTTGAAGCTGATGCGACCGGATACCATGTCAAGCACGAGAGAATCCACCGTGCCTTGGTTGTAGTCGAGCCTACCACTTATCATCTCGAACGTTGCTCCCTTAGCGCTGACGTTTTCGAGGCGGACGTCACCCGAGGCCACGTCTATGACAAGCTGCTCCAGCGTGAGCGCTTTCAGATCAACGCTGCCAGAGGCACTCCGGTAGTTGACATGCCTGGCACGCACATCGTTGCCCTGTAGAGAGCTGCTTCCGCTTACCGTGTAGAGGTTAATGCTGTCAAGTGTGGCATCGCTGGGCACGTAGATGGTCAGCATGGCATGGTGATCGAAGAGATCCCAGGGCAAGAAGTCCATACCTATATGCCAGGTGTCAGATTCTCCCCTGATTCTGAGCTCGTTGAGCTCGCCACGAGAAACCTCAATACTGGGCTCTCTGTAGCCTGTGTAAGAGAGTTTGTATCCGTAGCTGCTGGCGGGCACCAGCTCCACATTTGCCTCTATGAGTTCGATGGTGGCATAGTCAAACTGCTCCGAGTTGAGGTCGGCGATTTCGTAGGTTTGAGCCACGCGCTGCCCAAAGTGCAGACCGTCGCGGTCAAACCAGGCCCTGCCCGTACCGCCGAAAGCATAGCCTGCCACCGAGAGAAAGACTCCCGCGGCAAAGAGACTCCCGATGACTATCCATAAGACCTTGATGCCACGGCTCATTGGTGGCCTCCCTTCCTTCCGAGTATCCTGGCAAAGATCCAGGTGATTGCCTTGATGGTGAGTTGACAGAGCTTGACAGTGCCTACGCCCAAGGCCAGGCCAAGCGAGATACAGATGAGTGCGGCTCCGAGCATGGCGATGGCGCCAATAGGCTGAGCGAAGAGCGCTACCACACCAATGCCAGCCAAGCCCAGACCAGCCACGGCCAAGCTGAGCGCGCTCACAAAGAATGCCAGAAACACGCTGAAGAGCGCGACGAGCACCGAGAAGAGCACCACTATGAGTGCAATGGCCACGGGGATGCCAATGGGAATGGCAAACACCGCGAGGATGACTATCCACATGGTCCTGAGGGGGCTGCCCTGTTTAGCCTGGGGAGGCGGGAGAGCTGGAGTAGCCTGGGGAGGTGGGTAGGCACTGCCAGCACTGCCGGCGCTACTCGTGCCGCCCACTGTGCCAGGGCCACTCGTGCCGCCAACTACACCGGTACCGCCAGCGGCGCCGATTGTGCCGGGGCTGCTCGTGCTGCCGGTTGCGCCAGAACTGCCTGCGCTACTCGCGCTTCTCGTGCTGCCTATGTCCTTCATGGCATAGTCGCTGATGATGGCCGAGGCCACCTGCACCGGGCTACCCAGCCTGTTGATAAGCTCTGCCTCTCCGCCCGGGCCAGCCTCGGCAAAATACTCCTCGTAGTAAGACATGGCCTGGTCTATCTCCTGAGGGGGCAGCTTGCGCAACCGTTTGCGCAGTTCGTACAGATACTCGGCGGCTGTCATGATTCGTCTCCTTCGGTGCCAGAAACAGGGCTTGCGGGATCAATTGAGGTAGTGAGAACAATCGAAGTCTCAGAAGTTTTGGGAGTGTCAGGGGTGTCAGGAATATCTGCGATGTCTGGGGTGTCTGGGGTGCCGAGAGTGGGCGAGGCAGCAGTGGCATCGGGAATGATGGAAGCATCAGAGCCAGCAGATGCTAGGGCATCGGCGGTTGGAGCGGGAATATCGGATGCCTCGGACGAGTCAGGTATACCTGGCCCAACAGGGGCTACTGTTGGAGCAGAACCAGCGGGTGCGGCGGGTGTTGTGGAAGCAGCAGGGCCAGCGGGACTGGCAGGACTGGCGGGGCTGGCGGGTGCGGCGGAGGCAACGGGAGTAGCGGGGTTGAGCAGATAGTCAACCGCCGCCTTAAAGTGCTGCCAGTTGTCTCGCAGGTATTCCAGATGCTCGCGCCCACGCGGGGTTATCTGGTAGTACCGGCGATTGCGGCCGTTGTAGGGCCTGTCGTAGGTTGCGAGCATCTGCTCTGCCTGCAAACGACGGAGCACCGGGTACAGCGTGGACTCACTGACCTCTATGATAGTGCGGATCTCCTGTGTGAGGAGGTAGCCGTAAGTATCTCCCTTGCTGATGACCGCGAGAACACACGCATCTAAGAGCGCAGAACCTAATTGAAACATGCACACCTCCTCGTATCCTGTGTAGCGAGTATGTCCGCTGAGCTTTCGTTGACACAATATTATACGCTATATAATATTGTGTCAAGTCCAGATGTGAAACTTTTTGAGATTTTCTGTGAGCTCAAGCCGCCCGACGCTCCGGTTGAAACCTCATTTGCATTGCTCGCACTACTTGTATACAATTTGAGGGTTCGCTTTTCGGCTTCCGTTTAGCCCCGTGAGGCATTGAACGCTTACACCGCTCAGACACCCTGCAGCTCTGTCGTCCAGCAGAGTGCTGGCTCTACGACAGAAAGATCGTTCGTCTGAGCATAATGATACTGGAGGTATCGTGGGAACGTATTACGCAAAGCCCGGAGAGGTTGAGCGCGAATGGGTGTTGATTGACGCTGAGAACAAGGTTCTTGGCAGAGTCGCTACCCAGGCTGCGCATATCCTCAGAGGCAAGCACAAACCGCAGTACACGCCGCATGTTGATACCGGCGATTTTGTGATTATTATCAACGCTGATAAGATTCGCCTTACCGGAAACAAGGCCGCTCAAAAGACCTATTACCGCCATAGCGGTTATCCCGGCGGACTGAAGTCTGAGAGCTTCGAGCGTGCCATGCAACGCCATCCGGAGCGAGTTATCGAGCACGCCGTCAAGGGCATGCTGCCCAAAAATACGCTGGGTCGCGCCCAGGGCAGAAAACTCAAGGTATATGCTGGTGCGGAGCATCCTCATGCTGCTCAAAAGCCGCGCACGATTGAATTGGAGGCATGAGCCCATGGCCACTAACGATGCAATCTACACCGGCACGGGCAGGCGCAAGAACGCTGTTATGCGCGTTCGCCTCGTGCCTGGATCCGGCCAGGTTACCATCAACGGTCGCAATGGCAAAGAGTACTTTGGCCGCGATGCGCTCCTGGACTACGCGCTTACGCCCTTCAAGATAACCGACACCGTTGACCACTTTGATGTGGTTGCCCTTGCCGTGGGCGGTGGCACCTCCGGACAGGCTGGTGCGCTGCGCCATGGCATCTCGCGTGCCCTGCTTGAGGCCGGCGACTATCGCGATGAACTCAAGAAGGCAGGCTTCCTGACCCGCGACCCGAGAATGGTGGAGCGCAAGAAGTATGGCCTCAAAAAGGCCCGCAAGCGCCCGCAGTTCTCCAAGCGCTAAGCCGGAGTCCACACATATACACACACAAACGCGCGCGCGTCCACACACAGGGCGTGCGCTCACCCTGGGTACGAGCAGCGGGGCTTTTGGCCCACCTCCTTACGGCGAGCGGAGTCGTGGGAGCTTTTCTCTCCTCAAGGGAATCCTGCCAGGGGACGTACAATGCTATCCGGCCGATTCCATTTCAGGTCTGGTCTTCACGAGCGGGTTTTCGTGTATAATCAACAATACCGTTACAACCCCTATTTTTTGGAGAGGAAATCATGGCAGATCAACAAGCAGGATGGTACCCGGACCCAGCGGGAGATGCCTCAAAACTTCGTTACTGGGATGGCACGAACTGGACCAACGACTATTCCGATGCTCAGGCCGGAGCCGCATCAGCGCAGCCTGTTCAGCCGGTAACACCCGTGCAGCCACAGGTATATGTACAGGAAACCACCTACAGCGATGCCACCGGTGGTCAGACGAGGGTCGACCAGGTCTATATGCAGGCCCCGCCGCAGCAGAGCAACGGCCTGGCTGTTGCCTCGCTCGTGTGCGGCATCGCCGGTCTGTGCATTGGCATTGCTGGTATCGTTGCCATTATCACGGGTGTGATGGGCAGAAAGAACCCTGTCAACCGTGGCATGGCAACCGCCGGCCTTATCCTCGGTATTATCGGTGTGGTTGGATGGATAATCGGTCTTATCTTCTGGATCACCGTTGCTGCCAGCTACTACTAGCGGCAAGCCTGCCAGACGAGGTGCCCTGCCGCTCGTCGGCTGAAGCACGCTGGCACAAAAAGAGTTGAGACATGAGGCCGAGGCAGCTTGCTTCGGCCTCTTCTGTACGGCTCGCCAGGACGCTGCCCTGAGTTTAATTGAGATAGACTCTTTCGAGCCTGCGGCCAAACATGCAGGCCATGTCGTAGTTGATGGTGCCCATCTGGGCGGCCAGCTCGTCGAGGCTTATCTCCAGATTGCCGCTTTTGCCTACGATGACGACCTCGCTACCCTGCTCAACCGGCCTGCGCTCCGCCGAAAGCTGCGCATTGCGTACACTGGAGATGTCGGGGCGGGTGCTCACTTCAAACATACACATGTCCATGGAAATAGTGCCTACCTGCGGATAGGCGCGTCCGTCGACCAATACGTTCATCCGGTTGGAGAGCATACGGGAGAGGCCGTCGCCGTAACCCAGGGGAATCGTGGCTATCTCAACACCGCCCGGCGAGTGATAGGTGTAGCCGTAGCTCACTCCCTCCCCCAAAGGCACCGGCCTGATAAGCGTGACACGAGCGAGCACACGCATGGCGGGCTGGAGCTGTAGTAATTCGCGGGTCGCATTGGAGGGATGCAGCCCGTAGGCCGCGACACCTATGCGCACCATGTCAAAGCGCGAGCGTTTATACCGGATGGCGGCGGCCGAGTTTGCGGCGTGGACGATGCCGGGGTCCATGCCCATATAGCGTATGGTCTCCAACGCGCGCTCAAAGCGCTCAAGCTGCACCTGTACGCTGAAGCTGTCGGCCGTATCGGCCGTGGCAAAGTGGGTAAAGGTGCCCTGCAGCTCGAGCCCTTCATGAAAACTGAGCGAGCGGAGAAAGTCGCCGGCGTCTGAGTAGTGCACGCCCAGGCGGTTCATCCCACTGTCTACCTTGAGGTGATACGGCGCAATAACGCCGGCGGCAGATGCGGCCTCCCCCAGTGCCAGGGCAAACTCAGTGGTGCAGACCGCCGGGATCAGATCGTAGTGGATAAGAGCCTGGACACTCGTAGCCGGCGGCTCGGAGAGGATGATGAGAGGCGCCTCGATTCCGGCCTGCCGAAGCTCGATGCCCTCACTGACGTTGGCCACACCCAGGTATTTGCTCCCCGCACTGAGCGCCACGCGCGCCACCTCGACAGCGCCATGTCCATAGCCGTTGGCCTTGACCACGGTGAGTATGGCCGTGTCCGGGCCGATACACTTGCGCAGGGTCTTGAGATTGGTGCGCAGGGCGTCTCGGTCTATCTCTATCCAAGCCCAACGTCGTTCGGGCGGTGAGAGTTCCAGGGCAGTCTGTTCGTTCACTCGTGCTCCTGCCCGTCTGGTTCTGCTGTAGCCTCTGCCGTGTTAACGCCCAGGTCATCCAGCAGGCTGCGCAGTTCTTTGAACTGACGCGCGAGCTCCTCAAGCGGGTCACTTATCTCAGCTTCAGGCGGCGAGCTTTGTGCCTTGATGGCCACCGCCGACGCCACCGCCATCTGATGCGTATGCGAAAGCGATATCTGCACCTCTGTAACGCCCTGCTGCTGGGCGAGAGCGCTGGCATTGCCGTGGAGCACTACTTCCGGCTTGCCACTACTCGCATGCGTTATCTCTACGTCGGCAAAGTTGACGCCGGCAAATCCTGAGCCCAAAGCCTTGAGTACCGCCTCGCGCGCGGCAAAGAATGTGGCATAGTGAACCGCCGGCCTCGCCCGGCTCCAGGCGTATTCGCGCTCGCCGCTCGTAAAGACCCGCTCGACAATACGCGGCGTACGCGCGATGGCACGCTCCATTCTGTCTATCTCCAGGAGATCAACACCCAGTCCCACGGCAGACGCGGTGTGTGCGGGCTCGGCCGGAGCGTCTGGCGCGGCGTCGGTAGCAGCGCGCTCCCTCGCCACCTGCCTTCGCACGGCCCTGAGCAGTTCTTCATTCTTCTTTAAGAGTCTCGCCACGTGGGTATCCTTCGTACTTCCTTTGTTCGTGTGCCAGCGTGCGACAAGCCACCGCGCGCGTGCCTTCGTACGCCTGCCTGCTCCACTACTCCACCGTTACCGACTTGGCCAGGTTGCGCGGTTGGTCAACGTTGGCCCCGTGCAGCAGGGCAATGTGCCGGGCAAAGAGCTGCAGGGGCACGCTGGCCACCAGAGGGCTGAGACACTCCGGCACCTCGGGTATGGAGATGACGTGGGGAGTAAGTTCGGCGATACGTGTGTCGCCCGCCGTGGCCACGGCAATGACTTTGGCCCCGCGCGCCAGCACCTCCTCGATATTGGACAGCATCTTGTCATAGGTAACACTCTTGCAGACCATGGCAACAACCGGCGTTTGCGCCCGGGGATCGGTGAGCCCCTCGGGGTCGATGAGGGCAATGGGCCCATGCTTTATCTCGCCTGCCGAGAAAGCCTCGGCATGCACATAGCTTATCTCCTTGAGTTTGAGCGCTCCCTCATAACAGATGGTAGCGCCCACGCCTCTGCCGATAAACAGCGCTGTTTGGGCGTCGCCACACTCCGAGGCACAGCTGATGATGCTGCCAGTATCCTCTAAAATCCCGTCAATCTGGCGAGGCAGCTGCTCCATGGCGGCATAGATCTCACTCACCACATTGCTCTCAAGCTGCCCGCGCTCCTGCGACAGATACAGGGCAAACAGGGTGAGCAGCGCCACCTGGGCCAGAAAGGATTTGGTGGCTGCCACGGCAATCTCCAGGTGCGCCTTGATGTAGAGCACCGTGTTTGCCTCCATGGTGATGCGCGAACCCACCACATTTGTTATAGCCAGGACATGCGCCCCGGCCAGGCGCGCCAACTTGACGGCCTCCAGCGTGTCGGCGGTCTCTCCGCTCTGGCTTATGGCAATGACCAGCGTTGCCGGGGTGACAAGCGGGTTGCGATAACGGAACTCGCTGGCCACCGCTGTCTCAACCGGCACCCGGGCCCAGGTCTCCATAAGGTCCCTGCCAATGAGTCCGGCATGATAGGAAGTGCCACAGGCCACGATGATAACACGCTCGATTTGTTTGAGCTCACGGGGCGAAAGCGCCACATCGTCAAAGGAAATGCGCCGGGTGTCAGCGTTATAGCGGCCGGCTATGGTGTCCCGGATGACCCGCGGCTGCTCGTGTATCTCCTTGAGCATGAAGTCCGGATAACCGCCGCGCTCGGCGTCCTCCAGGGTCCACTCTATGGTAACCGGCGTGGGAAAGATGGCGCTGCCCGCGGGGTCGAAGAATTGCAGGCTTCCGTTCTCGCGCAGCACGGCCAGGTCCCTGTCATCGAGGTAATAGACCTCGCGGGTATATTCGATGAGGGCCGGGGTGTCTGAGGCGGCGATGGCACCGTTCTTTGTCCTGCCCACCACCAGAGGGGAGTCACAGCGGGTAACCACCAGCATGCCGGGCTCGTCTGCGTGGCATACAGCCAGGGCAAAGGAGCCGGAGAGCCGGGCCACGGTAGTGCGCACCGCAAGAACCAGGTCTCCGTGTGCTGCGGCATACTCCTCCTCAATCAGGTGCGCCACAACCTCAGTGTCGGTCTGCGAGATAAAGCGATGGCCCCGCTCGAGTAGCTCCGCGCGCAGGGCGGCATAGTTTTCGATGATGCCGTTGTGTACCACCGCGATGCTTCCGGAACAGTCGAGTTGGGGATGGGCATTGTCCTCGCTGGGAACCCCATGCGTTGCCCAACGCGTGTGACCAATGCCGGTGGTGGCCTCGGCGATCGTGTTCCTGGTAACCCCTTGCGTGTGCCTGCCACACCTTGCTGGCTGGGAGGTTGACTGATCCGCTGGCTGGGCACCGCTGTTTTCTGCTGGCCGGGCGTCTTCTGCCTCTTCCAATGCCTGCTCCAGCTCGGCAACCTTGCCTGCGCGTTTGAGTATCTCCAGGCTGCCGTCCCTGGTCTGCAGCGCAAGGCCAGCGCTGTCATAACCGCGGTATTCCAGGCGCCTTAAGCCGTTGAGCAAAACAGGAACGGTTGAGCTGGTGCCGGTAAAGGCAACGATTCCACACATGGTCTCTCACTTACTGCTTCGTACTGATTATGTCTCATTCTACCAGATGTGCCGAGGGGTACCTTAATCCTGGTGGCTGTCTGTGTGCTCCGGCAGGAGGTCGTGCGGGCTCCCCGGCTCCAGACGGTGGTCGGCCCGTGCCTGGGGAGGCTCTTTGAGCCGCTTGTTCTTTGACTCGCCGGAAAAGCTACGGGTGCGATGGATGAGGATGGCTCCTATGGCAAAGGGCATCCAGAATACCAGTCCTCGATAGACCAGCGCCACCGCCGTGCCCACAGAGGCCGGTACGCCATAGGCAGCGAGCAGCGCCACCGTGGCCACTTCCACCACACCCACGCCCTGGGGCGTAATGGCTACCATTGCAAACAGGGTGGCCACGACATAGCCGCCGATAAGGGCGCTGGGGGCATCCAAACCAAAGGCGAGGCCCACGAGGCAAAAACAGGCAAGCTCGCAGAGTGAAGCACCCACAGAAAAGAGAAAGACCGGCGCGGCTCTCCGCGGATTGGCCGCAATCGTGCCAGCGGCCTCGGAAAAACTCTCCACGAGCGTTTCTGCCCAGGGTTTTATCTCCTTACCCTTTCTAAAGCGCCGGGAGAGCTTGTTGACAAAGCGCTCGACCGGATGCAGAATCGAGACCACCAGATCCGGGTTCTTGCGGCCCACAATCATAATGCCGGCCATGCCTCCCACCAAAAAGACCACGAACAGCAGCATGAGCAGCCAGAGCGGGTCAAGATGGCCGGTGAGCTGCAACACAATGAAGCCGCCAATCATGATGACCAGAAAACCGGACTCGATGCTCATTTGCATCAGCAGCGCGGCGCTGGTGGCGCGGCCAGCAGGAATGCCCCGTTTGCGTGAGTCGTCGATAACCAGCCCCGCTCCCGCCATATTGAACGAGGGAGCAATCGTGTTCATAAAAAAGGAGCCGAACACCAGGGGAAGCGTGTCACGCGCCCTGCGCTGTTCTCCCACGGTTTTGAAGGCTGCCGCATACGCAAAGCTCTGGCAGACATATTTGCACAGTTGGCTTACAATGGCCAGCACCAGCGGTAAGATGGAGCCGCCCTGCATGGTCTCGATGAGTTCAAAGAACTGGTCGCCGCGCAACAGCACCACAGCCAGAGCGATGACGATGACAACGCCGATTATGAGTTTTCGCAGGTTACCGCCTTGCATGTTGTGCGGAACTCCTTAGAATGCCGGGCCGGATTGCCGTGCTGCCTTGCGCACACACCGGGTGCCAAACGCTGAGTGCCACGCGCCGAGCGCATGGGTGTGATGCCAAACGCTGAGTGCCAAACGCTGAGCGGACATTTTATCATGTAACGATTAAGAGAGGCCGATTCGTTGCAAACGGAAGTATGGGGACGGGGCAACTGTCCGTGTTCGCACCCCTCTCTGTCACTCTGAGCGAGCGGAGCGAGCGCGGCAATCCAGTCCTTGAAACAAGGGAGATGGTAAAATGAGGTTACCCGGCTCCCAGCATGAGATAGCCGCCATCGTCGTTGGTATCGGCGAGTGTTGAGGGGAGTTCGACATTGGTGAGCGTGCCGCGCATGATAGCCTCGTTGCCGTACATGCTGCGGATGCTGTCTACGGTGCTGTCAAGGGCACGCTGCTTTTCGGCCGTTTCGTCGCCAAAGAGCGTGAGCTGCTGATTGGTGTTTGCGCACAGCTCCGAAAGCCTGATGCCGAGCTGGCGCACCGGCTCACCCTTCCACATGACATGAAAGAGCCTCTTTGCCTCCTCGTAGATCTGGGTGGTGGTGGAGATGGGGGTATCGAGCATGCTCTGGTGCTGGTACCAGGCCAGGTCGCTGGAACGCACCACGAGCCCGATGAGCCGGGCAGAACGGTTGAGCTTGCGCAGTCGCGCTCCCACGCGGTCCGCGATAGCGAGCAGCACCTCGTGCGCCTCCCGCTTACTGGTAACATCGCGAGGCAGGGTCGTTGAGTTACCTACCCCCTTTTGTATCTCCTCATTCTGCGGTACCACCGGGCTGGTATCGATGCCGTTGGCATAGTTATGGATGAGCCTCCCGTGTGAGGGTTTGAGCACCGCCTCAAGCGTGGCAACATCTGCCTGGGCGATCTCGCCGATGGTATGTATGCCGATACGCCTCAGCTTGCTCGCCGTTGCTCGCCCGCAGTAGAACAGTTCCTGCACATCCAGCGGCCACATCTTCTCCGCCATTTCTGAGGGATACAGCGTGTGAACCTTGTTGGGCTTTTCGAGCTCCGAGCCCATCTTTGCCAGGAGCTTGTTGATCGAGACTCCTATATTGACCGTAAAGCCCAGCTCCTTATGGATGCGGTCCTTGATGGTGTGAGCTGCCTCTACCGGGTCGCCAAAGAGTCCGCGCGAGGCGGTGTAGTCCATATAGCACTCGTCGATGGAATAGCGTTCTATCGCGGGACTGAAGTCGTAAAGGATCTCGTACATGGCCCGGCTCTGCCGTATATACAGCTCATAATCCGGCTTGAGAACGACGAGTTCGGGACAGCGTTTTCTGGCCTCATAGAGAGACATTGCGGTAGAGATGCCATACCTTTTTGCTGAGAGCGACTTGGCGAGGATAATGCCATGACGGCTCTCCGGGTCGCCTGCCACCACTGCCGGCATCTCGCGATAATCATGGGGATGCCCGCGCTCCAGCATATCCATCGCCGTCCATGACAGATAGGCACTGTTAGCGTCGATATGCAGGATGCTTCTCATAGGGCGTTCACCTCAGATCGCATCATACCAAGAACAAATGTTCCCTGTCAAGATGAGTTGAACTCAGCCAGGCAGGTTTTCTGGTAGGGCTTTTTGGCAGGTATTCTGTTGGGCGCTTCAGGTGCTTCTGATGCCTCGGAACCCATCTACACTTTCATTGCCATGCAACTCTCCCTTTTGTCATTGCGAGGAGCGCCTGGCGCGACGCGGCAATCCTTAGGTATTTTCAGATCGAGGCCAGTTGGCGCTTGGCAAAGCCTTCAATTATCAGGGCTATGCCGGCAAAGCAGAGGTACACGCCTTCGACGATGCCAACGGCCGCCGTGGCTCCAAACGGCACCACAATTAAGAAGATGGCCAACAGCACGTTGATGATGCCTGAAAACAGGATGAATCCCGCACCGGGTGTTCCCCTGAGGTAGGCAAAGCCGATAATCTGATTGATGCCCATCATCATCGCCAGTATGCCGAGCATAAGCGCAAAGGATACAATGATGCTCGCCGCGTTGGACGCGAGTATCATGAGCGCGCAGACAACCAGAACGATGCCCATCGCCAACTGCCAGCCGTCGCGATAGCCCGAAGGGGTACCAACAAAGCTGATGATGAGGTAAACACCATACACCAGCAGGCCAATGGTGATGAATATGTCTGTAAAAAGCATGGTGTTGAGGGGAAAGATGAAAAAGAGTACGCCCAAAAGCGCCAGCAAAACTCCGGCGATAATGGTCATCACCCTGTTGCCGGTAACATGGTACCCATACTTACGTGCTATTTCTGTCATGACAATCATTCCCTTTCAACGGCCAGAGGCCTTCTACGGTTTCAGCAACTTCAGGCCTTTTACGGTTGTAATACCCTCGAGCCTTCCAGCGCTGTCTTATAACTAACAGCATGCCACAGAACGGCATTGTCTGCAAGTGCGGAGCGTGTTAAAGGGTATGCATATCGCCGTGGTAATCCCTCTATGCGCATTATGCGCATTATCGCGACAGCACCGGGTCAGCCTGCTCGTGGGCCTCAGATTCCTGTAGTACTCAGGCCCGTATGAAATGATACACCTGATACCCAGCGCTTGCGTCATAGACGCCATTATCACTCAGCTCATCGTAGATTACGTCCAAATCTACACCATCGGCAACGTTCAGGGGTGTAATCCTGTAGGTGACGACGATGCCAGCGGCACCGCTGGCGTTGCCATTGGGATAGTAGGTCCACGCAAAGCCGTCGGCATTCAGGGCCGTGGCATCCGCGCCGAGGGGGCCAAAGAACGTGATGCCCCAAATGTTGCCTCCGACCCAATGATATTCCTGCGCTGCCAACAGGGAGGAAACCCTATTCCGGAAGTTGAGGGGGTCAGTTGTATCACCCTCATACGCAGGAAAGAGGGCAGGAACGTAATAGCCCTTCATGCCGGGATAGGTAACACCGTCTTCAAGGTAGGCTTGCACGGCAGGATCGGAGAACTCACCGTTCGCATAAGCCTCGGCAATCACAGCGTGCGTTGCGGTGTTTATATGACTGGCTCGCGCTTCCCACTCCTTGTCCTGTGCCTTGGCGATATAGCCCGTGAGCGCCGGCACCGCTATGGCGGCCAGTATGCCCAGTATGACGATGACGACGATGAGTTCGACGAGGGTGAAGCCGCGCTGGCCCGCTTTGGGACATAAAAATACCGCAGCCTTGCGACTCGCGGCATCATCTTCATGGTAGTGCGTACTGTTGTGGTGCGTGCCCACGAAAGAGCGGGCGGGGCGGCGTTGTACTAGGCTATGCGCCCCCCCCCCCCCCGAGACCGTCCGAGAACCTACGAGAAGGGCAGATTTTGACAGAGAAATTGTAAAGCGGAGGCCAGTGGGTAG
>JAISEO010000012.1 GCA_031264075.1 Coriobacteriales bacterium
CCACTCAACAGGCTTCTCTGCCAAAAGGGGACAGTTTGCCCCGGCCCCTTTTGTCCCCTTTTGTCCCTGCCCCGGCCCCTATTGTCCCTTTTGTCCGTTGCCCCGGCCCTGCTGTCCCACTTGCCCCACAGCCCCCCTTCACCTTACTTGGCGCCAAAGAGCCCATCGCGATAGGCCTGCAGGTACTCCATGCAATACTCGTCCCTGCCCAGCAGTGCTGAGGTGGCGTGCAGCGTAGCCTGCATATCGGGAGAAAGCGGGTCCATGATGGCCGAATCCATACCGGCCGCCATGGCCAGAGCCAGAAACTGCATGTTGATGGCCTTGCGGAAGGGCATACCAAAGGAAATATTGCTGAGGCCCGAGGTAAAGTGGACCTCCGGAAACTCCGCGTGCACCAGCCTGAGCGAGTCGGTGAAGTTGCTGAGACTGTCCTGCTTGGTGGCCAGGGTCGTCACCACGAGGTCTATGAGGATGCGGTTCTGTACGATGCCCGCTTCTGCCGCCTGGGTAATCATGCGACGAGCTACCTCGGCCTTGCCCTCGGGCTCTTCAGGGATGCCGTTGGCATCGATGGTCAGGGCAATGACCTTCCAATCGCTGGCGGCAATGACGGGGAAGATAAGGTCGCACTTGCTCTTGCCGTCTTCCACTTCGAGGGAAACCGAGTTGATAATGCCGGGCCGGTTGGCCAGTTTCATGGTCTCAAGCAGGATCTTCGGCGAGGAGCTGTCCAGGCACAACGGCAGCGAGGAACTCTCCTGCGCAGCGTCGATCAGCCAGGACATGACTTCCAGCTCTTTTTCGGAGCCGACCCCGGCACAAATGTCCAGATAGTCTGCACCGTTCTCCTCCTGCGCCTCAGCCAGCTCGCGAATGTACTGTAGGTCCCGCTCCTCAATGGCACGCAGGGTCTTGGGGATAAAGCCGTTGATCTTCTCGCCGATGATAATCATGTCTTCCATGGTGTTCTGCCTCCGTTCGTCTGTGTGATGGTTTCAGATATATCTGGCCTGTACTCTTTGATAGATGCGGTCTGCCACGGCAGTATACGCTACGAGAAGCGCCTCGGCCTCAGCGTTGAGGGCATCTGCCCTGGCGCGGTCCTGTAGCAACCTGGTATTGACGCGCACGTTCAAATCGGCAGAGCAGAGCGCGGCCTTGAGCGTGAGCGCACCGCAACCGATGTCGCTGAGCGCTATGGGCGTACCAATCTGCTCCAGACGCTCCAATAGCTCAAGCGCCTCGCCTGAGGCCTGCATGATCTCCAAGGGCACCGCGGCGCACTGGGTGAGGCAGGCCTCCATGACCTCGGCCTTGCGAGCCGCTTCTTCTTCCGTGGCCTTGGGTAGGCCGTAGGCCTGCGAAAGTGGGAGAAAAACCTCGGCATCCCGCGCCACCAGCTCGATGAAATGGTCCTGCAACACGTCCGCCCGTTCTTTAAGCTGGCGCAGCTCGACTTCAACATCGGCAAACTTTGGCTTACCAAGGGTCAGCGACCCGACCATAGTGCCGAGTGCCGTGCCGATAGCCCCCACCAGTGCGGCAGCCCCGCCACCACCGGGTGCCGGCGCGTCGGATGCCAGCAGGGTGATGAACTCGCTGCAACTCAATTCTGTGGTGTTCACGTCATTCTCCTTTTTGCTTCACTTGGGGGACGGGGGACAAAAGGGACAAAAGGGGCCGGGGCAAACTGTCCTCCTTTGGCAGCAGGCAGTAGGACCACTCAACAGGCTTCTCTGCCAAAAGGGGACAGTTTGCCCCGGCCCCTTTTGTCCCCTTTTGTCCCTGCCCCGGCCCCTTTTGTCCCTTTTGTCCGTTCCAACTTCCCAGCCCCCCTCTCACCCCTCAGGCTCATCCTCTCACCTCTCACCCCTTGCCACTCACCCCACACACTTCCCCCCGGCCCGTTTGACGCTCGCCGCCCGCGAGCCGAGCGCAGCGCAGGCGCGGGGAGTGCCGAGCACGCGTGCTACCATGGACGCACTATGAGTACGGTGACTAACGATGTGGCCTATGGCCCCGATCCCCTGCAGACTCTGGATGTGTATCAGCCAGAGCAGGCAAACGGAGCGGCCTTGATTGACATTCACGGGGGCGGCTGGTGGTTTGGCGACAAGGCAAAGGACGCAGGGCTCGCGACGCGGCTGGCGCAGGCGGGATACCTCGTGTTTGCGGTCAATTATCGGCTGGCCGACAGCGAGACCAGACAAAATCTCTACCCCACAGCAGTAGATGACGTACAGAGTGCCTTTGCGTGGGTCAAGAGCAGCGCGTACGAGTTTGACCGGAGTCGGATAGGCTTCATCGGCGGGTCGTCGGGAGGGAACCTGGCCGTGGAGGCGAGCCTGCTCTCCGGCGCACCGGCGGTTTCGTGGTCGGGGCTGTTGGATCTGGAAGGCTTTATGGCACGGCACGAGGCGACAGTGCCCGAAAAGCGGCTGTTGTCCGAGCTCGCCGCGAGCAGCAGTATCGACCAGAACGGCTCAGACGACCCCTACTACAAATGGGTGGTGCTGAATTACCTCGGGCAGGACACCACACTCCTCCATGAGGCTACGCCGATACATCGCGTCACGTCGGCGGCAGGGCCGATGTTCCTGGCAAACTCGCTGAAGGAGTTTGTGCCGGTTGACGAGCCCACCACGATGCAGCAGGCACTCTCGGCAGCAGGCATACCGTCGCGCACGGTTATCCTGCAGGGAACGCGTCACGCAGAGGCGTACCTGAGCGACGTGTGGGCGGCAACCCTGGATTTCCTCGCGTACTATCTACCAGCAAAGGCATAGGCCCCCGTCCCCCTTCTCTCTCGTGCGAACTCGTCTGTGAGGCCACGCCGGATAGCTGGGGAGCAGGCGGTTTGACCCTGTGTTCAGCAGTAGCGCCAGCCTGTTACTCAGCCACCTCTGCTCCTGACTCGCCGTTACTAACACCCCACTATGTCACTCTGAGCGCGCGGCGCGAGCGCGGCAATCCAGTCCTTGAAACAAGGGAGATGGTAAAAATAAGGTTACCTGGAGACGACAGAGAAGGACTGGATTGCCGCGTCGCGCGATGCGCTCCTCGCAATGACAAGGGGAGTGACTCGTCCACTGCCCGTGTGCCGCGCAGCTCTGCATTTGACGATTCGGGCCCGAGCCGCTACCATGGTACACTCCTTTCTCTTCCGGATGCACACGGTACCAGACACTGGGATGTCGTCTAATGGTAGGACAGCAGATTCTGGTTCTGTCGGTGAGGGTTCAACTCCTTCCATCCCAGCCAGTGTCCCAGGCTCGGAAGACAAAGCATGGCCCGTTCGTCTAGCGGTTGAGGACACCGCCCTCTCAAGGCGGAGGTCACGGGTTCGAATCCCGTACGGGCTACCAGAGATTTCGCAGGTCAGAGGCTGAGTGTGGCTTCTG